>JADGQU010000252.1 GCA_017881545.1 Gemmatimonadaceae bacterium | reverse complement strand
CTATGAGAGACTGCTGCCTGCTGCCCGCTGAACGCTACCTGCTGCCCGCTGCCGACGTCCTGACAGCACTACCGGGCGACTGGGTACAAGCAACTTCGTACCAAAGCGCCACAATGAACGGTCCGGACGTCCGCAGCAGGTAGCGGGCAGCGTTTAGCAGGCAGCAGGCAGCAGTCTCTCATAGGGCCGAACCCGGCCGCGTAGTTCGATCGTTTAGTCGCTCGCGGTCACGCTCAGAGGAGCGTGCCGTGAAGCACGAGGAAAGCAACCGAGAAGTAAATCACGAGCCCGGTAACGTCGACGAGCGTCGCGACGAACGGAGCCGACGCGCTGGCGGGATCGAACCCGATCCGTTTCAATAGAAACGGAAGCATCGATCCGGCCAGGGATCCGAAGGCGACGATTCCGACGAGCGAGAACCCGACGGCCACTGCCAGCGGCAAGTAGTACGGTCCGTAACTGAAGATGTGCAGATTCTGCCAGAGCACGATTCGGGTGAACCCGATCACGCCAAGGATGGAGCCCAGCACCAGTCCAGTGGGCAGCTCGCGGACGGCGATCCGCCACCAGTCGCGGAGCTTCAGCTCCTGAAGTGCGAGCGCTCGTATCACGAGCGAGGTCGCCTGAGAACCGGAATTACCGCCGGAGCTCATGACGAGAGGGATAAACATCGCGAGCACGGCAGCGTGCTCGATCTCACCCTGAAAGCGCTGCATCGCTGTCGCCGTCAGCATCTCGCTCAGGAACAGCGCGCACAGCCAACCCGCCCGCTTCTTGATCATCGAGACGAATCCGATTTCCATGTACGGGGCGTCGAGGGCCTCCATACCTCCGAAGCGCTGGACGTCTTCGGTCGACTCCTCCACCAGAGCATCGATCACGTCGTCGACCGTGACGATGCCGAGCATGCGTCGCTGATCGTCGACGATGGGGATCGCCAGGATGTTGTACTTCGAGATGAGGCGGGCAACTTCTTCCCGGTCCATTCGCGCCGTCACCGTCAGCGGCGGCCTTCTGTTGCCGACGTCGAGCACGTTGTCCTCGCGTTCGGCGGACAGCAGCTCGCGTAGCGACACGACGTGGACCAGCTCCTGCGTCGCGGGATCGACGACGTAGATCGCGTACACGGTCTCCTTGCGGCCGCCCACCTCTCTGATCAGGCGCAACGTCTGATCCACACTCCAATCCGACGGAACGCTCACGAATTCTGTAGTCATGATTCCGCCGGCGGTCTCCGGCGGATACTGAAGGAGCCGCAGGAGCGAGGCGCGAGTCGGTTCACTGACGGTCGCCAGGAGACGGGGCCGGTCCTCCCCGGGGACTTCCCGGAAGAGATCGGCCTGTTGATCGGCGGACATGGCCTCGATGAGCGGGCCGACTTTGCGCGGCTCGATGAGCTGGATGATCGCGCACCGGTGGCCAGTCAGTTCAGGCTCGTCGAAAACCTGGACGGCGAGGTCGAATGGAAGTGACGCCATCACTTTCGCTGCTGCTTCCGGTGGCAGCTCTCGCAGGGCCTCGGCGATGTCGGGACCACGGAGCTCGCCTAGCGCTTCCCGCAGCTCTTCGGGATCGGTGTGAACCAGATAGAGGAGCTGCGCAATCGTGTGTGGGGGGATCTCAATCATTTGAATTAGTCAGCAATAGTTTGACTGAAGCTATCAGCAATAATTGACCAGCCGGCGTAGTTCTGCGTCAGGATGTTCCAACAACGGATGAGACGTGGAATCATGGCACGATTTGGTTCTGACCAATACCGGATTATATTCTTCGAGCTTCTCCACCAAAGGAAACGACAGAGTGGGTCGTAGCGTTTCGCGGTTGGTTCGTGGTTGGATCTTCGTCGCCGCCCTCGGGCAAGCGGTTTTGCCGGGCGTCGTCAGCGTCATCGATGCGTCGGCGGCGGGCGATGCCGTTACTGCCGCGGTACGTCCCCACGCCGAAGATCATGGGACGCCGCGCTGTCCCCGCGTCCACCAGGAAGACGATTGCGCGCTCTGCCAGTTTGTCGCGGGCGCTCTCGCGACGTCGGCACACCGCTCGCCGCCGCCGCTCCCGCGCGCAAAATCCCTTCATGTTGTCCGCCGTGTCCCGCTCTTCCCGGAGTGGCTCACTGACGGCGCTCCAAGCCTCCCCCGGGCGCCTCCCGCACAAGCGTAATCCCATCGCGTAACACCGGAGCATGAGTGCTCCGGTGACGCCGCACAGCCCGGATTACAGCCGCCGACCACACATGTGTCGGCGCTACAATGGCGTCCTACATCGAGGCAATTCATGCTTTTCGCAATTCAACGCATCCACAATGCGGCCGCGCGCGCTTCATTCACCGCCGCAGCTGTGCTCTTATTGTCTTCCGGCGTCGCCGCCGCCGACCCTGCTCGACCTGCCAACGCCGATATCACCGGCGTTGTCACCGATTCTTCGAGCGGACAACCTCTTCCGTCGGCCGAAGTCAGCATCATGCAGGGCACCGAAGTGATTTCCAACGCGACCACTGACGCCTTCGGACGCTACACGGCCCACAACATTGCCCAGGGAACGTACACGGTGATGGCCCGCTTTCTTGGTTTCGGTCCGCGGTCCAGGACGGTTACAGTCGGCGACAGCGACGCGGACATCAGAATCAATTTTGCTCTCTCCCCGGTAGCGATCAATCTCCAGGGCGTTACCGTCAATGCATCCGTGCCGCTCGCCGTTGACACGCGCACTGGAGATCAGCACTTCAAGCAGGACCAGTATCACGGAGCGCCGACCAATACGACTTCGCAGATCCTCCAACAGTCCATCGCTGGTGCGGCTCGGGCTCCGACCGGCGAGGTCCACATTCGCGGCCAGCATGCGGAGTACACGTACTACGTGGATGGGGTACCGGTGCCTGCGGGGATATCAGGCAGCCTCAACGAATTGTTCGACCCATCGGTAGTGAACGAAATCGATTTCATAACTGGCGGTTGGGACGCCGAGTACGGAAACAAGAATGCCGCGGTCGTGAACATCACGACACGGATCCCTGCTGGCGGATTTCACTACAATCTCAATGGATTCGCCGGCAACTATAACACCTATGGTCAGGGGATCAGTGCCAGCACCAATTCCGGAAAGCTCGGCTACTTTTTTTCGGGCTCGCACCAGACCACGGATATGCGGAAGGAGCCGGTAATTCTCGATCCGACGACGAACAGTGTCGAGAACTTCCACAATCACGGCGAGGACTGGTACGGATTCGGAAAGGTCCAGTATACGCCTGGCGCGAACGACGTCGTCAACCTGGACGCGAACCTCTCGCAGACGAAGTTCCAGGTTCCGTTCGACACCACTGGCGCCGTTCAGCTTGATGACCACCAGCGCGACATCAACAGCTTCGTCAACCTTGGCTGGAGACACCAATTCGCCGGTAGCGAATACGCTGGAGGTGGAAGCGCCGCAAACGCGGGCGCGGTGCCGGAGCTGTTCCTTGGGTTGTTCTATCGGCATGGGGGTCTTCGATACACGCCGGGAATCAACGATCAACCGCAATTCATCTTCTTTCCGGACACCCTTACGCCGTACAACATCAAAGAGAACAGGAACTTCAACGCGTACGGCGTGAAAGCGGATTATTCGATCCATCCCGCGCGGGAAATGGAAATCAAATTCGGAACGTTATCCAGCCTTACTCGTGGTCACGAGGATTTCAGCACGGTTGACGCCAGCGGTAATCCTGGACCCGCGTCCATTTCCGACCTGAAGGGATGGGACGCCAGCGGATACGGGCAAATCGCCTGGTCCCCGGTCGAACAGTTCGAGATTCGGACAGGCATCCGCTACGACGCGCACAATGCTCCTTTTGCCGGAACCCAGTCGCAGTGGAGTCCGCGCGTGCGACTCAACTTTTACCCCAACTCGGCCAATACCCTGTATCTGTACTACGGCCGACTGTTCCTTCCGACCAATGTCGAGGACCTCCGCTCCGTCACCAGTGTGGCGCAGGGCGGTGTCGCGACCGCGCCGACGCTCCCCGAGCGCGATCATTTCTATGAAGCGGGATTGGTCCATCGATTCCCGTTCGGCCTGGTTTCGAAATTCGCCGGGTATTACAAGCAGAGCTCGCCCGGAATCGACGACAACACCGTTCCGGGTTCCAACATCGTGACGTCGGTGAACATCGCGAATGTGAAAATCACCGGCATCGAGACGGTGCAGGAGATTCGCCCGCCCGGACCGTTCTCCGCGTATCTCAACGTTGCGCTCAATCACGCGTACGGAAACGGGCCAATAACGGGTGGCTTCTTCCCGACAGATGAGCCGGTGGGGTACTTCGATCTCGATCACGACCAGCGCCTGAGCGTTCTTGGCTCAGCCACTTATTCGCTGCGCCAGGCTTACGCGAGCCTCACCGGTACGTACGGCTCGGGCTTGACCAACGGCGTCGATCCTGCCGACTGCAATTGCACCTACGGTACAGGTCTCCTGGATTTCAATCAGGGCATCAAGGTGAAACCGAGCTTCATTCTGGGCGCCAGCACCGGAATTGCCCTGCCATTCGGCCGCTC
>JADGQU010000251.1 GCA_017881545.1 Gemmatimonadaceae bacterium | reverse complement strand
GCGCGGGAGCGCAGAAAATCGGGGACGCAGCTTCTGTTCTCGGCCTGGAGCGGAGGCCGAAGCTCCGTCCCCACTGACCGCCGCTCCGAGGTGAAATCGAGGAGCTGGTAACCCCGGGTGGATGTCGAAGAAGCCGCGAGAGCAGAACGAGGGAGGCCCCCGCCTCTCTTTACAGAAAGCATCAATGTGGACTAATCCCGGGGGCAGTATTCAGAAGTTGAAACGACGACCAACGATCATCTTCAACAGAAACCGATCTGTCGAGTGCGTGACCCCGATCGCGGCGCCGATATTGAGCTCCCAGTCGGGCGAAAGGTTCAAGTCGATCGCCGGCACGATCTGTTGCTGCTGTTCCCGCACCGGGTCGAAGCGTGTGACGGGTCCGAGCGAGCCGTAGTACTCGACCCCGACGGTGACTTCGGGCGTCATGTCGTAGCTCGCCTTGACATTCGGTGAGAACTCGAACCCTTTGCCCGCGTTGGCCCCGCGGACCGACTTGTCCAGCGCCGGGTTGAAGGAGAGGTACCAGCGGCCCAGTTTCTTGTCCACGATCGGCCGGATCTCCCATGACCATGTGTCCTCGGAGTAGGCGCGGCGCTGGTACCCGAACTCAGTGGAGAGGCTGACGCCGACCGGCCAGTGCCAGCTCTCCGGAGCGCGCACACGAGGCCGCACGTGGTCTCCGACCCACTGCCAGCCCTGGCCTGAGGCTGCGGAAGTGAAGACGTAGAAGCCGGTCTCGAACCAGGGCGTGAACCCGTACGTCAATTCTACGGTCTCGTGAAAGGCGTGGTCGGTTGGCAGGACGCCGTTGACCACCTGCCTCTCCCCCTCGAGCGCGGTGTTGCTGTGGAGCTCGATCATGAGCTTGCCAGGAGCGACCGTATCGGAGCCGTAAACCTGGATCTCGTAGTTCTGCTGCGCGCGGGCCAGGGCGGCCCAGAAGACGAAAAGACCAGTCCCGAGAAGGAAGGACGCTCGCCATGGCCGGCACCCCTTCGAGCCAGGAAGGCAACGAGCGGCTGGTCTGCCACTGGCATACCGTGCCGGGGCAGCAGGGTGCTTTGCCGCAGAACGGTTATCGTCGACAACCATAGCCGGTGTCCTGCGCGGCAACCACTCACTGTGAACGACGGAGCCATCATCCGCAGATGAGACAGTCTCTGAGAGCTCTGCGTTCCCCATGGTGTTAGCGCGATTCTAATCGGAGCGGCGCGCGGTCACTGAAATCCTTGCGCGCGGGGACACGCTGGCAAATCGCGCTCGGGTGAAAGTCATCGTCAGAGTGTCTCCCCGGCACGATCTTTCCGGCTCCTGATCAAGGCTCCGTGAGGCCGGCGTCACGCGCAGTAGCCGCGACAGGAGAACGAGAAGAATGACCGCAACCGCAGCGACTGCCGCCCAGAACAGGTGAAGGGACGATTCTGAAGCGGCGGGATGAACAGGCCGCGCCGTGGGCGGGAGTGAGATTTCTCTGGCCGGTGCTTCCAGCAGACGCGTGGCCAGCAGCTCGATGTCGTAGCGCGGAGGTGCCAGGCCCGGCTTGCCGTAAAGCAGCGTCAGTTGGCCGCCGGGGTGGACGAAGCGAAGGGCTGCCGACTTGACCATGAGCTCCATTGAGATGATCGGAAGAGGTGCATTGTCTCCTTCGTCGATCACGATCTCGAGGTTGGATGGGTCGTCTTCGGGAATCGGGAGCGAGATGTCCTGAGCGCGGGCAAGGTCGCCCCTCCAGACGGATTGTTCGAGCCTGTCAGCCTGCCGGTTCCTGGCTGGTTCGGCCGGTCTCTGAAGGATCAGGTTGCGTTCGAAAACTCGCGACGAGGTCGCCAGTCGGAGCATCGATCCGGGAGGAAGCTTCTCCATTGGGACAGAGAGCCGGTAGATGGAATGGGATCCGTCGGATTTCCGGGAGATCGGAAGGGTGATTATCTCTTCGGAGCTGAGGCGTTCGACCAGGTAGGGCACCTGATGCTTGTGGGTATCAGCGATGCGGACATCAGTGAGCGACGGCGTCTCTCCCATCAATTGCGGGTCGAGACGGAGCGAAGTCAGGCCGGGCGGCACGGCCGGAATGGCCCTGCTTTTCGAGAATCCGCTGGTGTCGAGAAGGCCTCCGGTGGGAACGGGAATGTCATCGCTGACATAGGCACCGGCCTGCTCGCTTCCAGCGCCCCATCGAGCCTCAGGGATTGAGGAAAGACGCTGCGCGAGAGCGGCCCGCGAAGCCTCCAGATCATAGTGAGGAGCATTGAGGTTCGCATCGCCATATCGTGCGACGAGCGGCTCGATACTCGGCGTTTCGAAACAGAGAGTGGGCAACGGCGGCATCACGGCTCGCACCGAGATCAAAGTCAGAGGCGGATTGTCGCCGTCGTCTACAGATAGCTCCAGCTCGCCGCTCTCCGGGAAGCTCACCGGAATGCTCAGTGACGATGCCGTCGCTCCTCCACTTTCAGTCTTCAGAAGTCGCGCCGACCCGAGCGTGAAGGGATCGAGCGATCCGCCGGTGAGACGAGCCTCCGTCACCGTTGCGGAACGATCGACGTCCCGATTGGCAACATCGAGCTCGATGGTCATCACGGGAAGATGTGGGGCGGGAAGCAGAAGTCGATACCGGCTGACGCGCCGCTCACTTGCTCGCCTGGAAAATTGAACGGGCAGAGGTGTCGATGGCGCTGCCGTTCCCTCATCGTGACGCCTTGCTCGCAGCTGGTAACCGGCGGGTACCCGAGCGGTTCCACGATCGTCCCATGTGAGGCGCAGATAGCGGAATTCGCCTGGAGTGAAAGCGATCTTCCGGTTGGCCAGCCCCTTCTCCGGCAGATCGAAAAGAGTGGCCTCGGCCACCAGCACATTCCATCTTGTTCGATCGCCACTTCCATCCAGCCGGATTCTCTTCAACCATGGAGTGGAGATCCCCGATACCTCCAGAGTGTCGACCTCTCTGATTGTGCCGAGATCCATCTCGACACTGCTCGCATCCTTGGCCGGCGATCCCGGCGAAAGCGTTCCCTCAATCCATCGCTCCTTCCTGCTGCGTGGTGCAATCAGAAGGAACGGGAGCTCGTGGCCAGCCGCATCGACCAGGCGCAAGTCCTCCATTCCGCCGGCGTACTCTGGCGCTACGCCCGGAAGATATCGGAGCGGTCGGGCCGCGCCCAGAATGAGCGCGTCGGGCGCGATGCGATTCCAGCCGGCAGCAGCAGGGATGAGGGGCCGGTTGTAACGCGCGGTGGCAACAACGGGCGCTGCCGTGGCGCACGACAGCACGAAGGCGATGACGACCCTCACGGGATGGCCTCTCCCGGTGCGGGCGGAGCGGCGACGTTGCGGATGACGAAGCGCTGCAGGAGGATGCCGACCGCGACCAGCGAGGCAGCCAGACCGAGGAGCGATCCGATGCGGTACAGACCCTCCAGTCTTCCCAGATCGTGAAGGAAGCACTTGAAGATGGTGACCAGGAGAAGAAGAATCGCCGCCACCCGGCCGGCGCGCTGCCGCGTCATGATCCCGTTGATCAGAAGGCCGATGGCGAAGACGGCCCAGGCCATCGTGTACGTCAGGTCCTGGGCCAGCGACGAGGAGAAGAAGTTGAAGGTGATCGCCGGCCCGGATGAGTAGAAGTCGGCGACCTCGATGTTGAGAAGGAAGAAGAGCAGCAGCGCGCCCGCGGCGGCCGTAACCGGTTGCGCTTTCGGCCACTCCCGTCTCACTTTTTCCGGGAGCAGGCGCGCCGCCGCGAAGAATGCGAACGCAGCGATTGCGTAGGTGTAGAAATACCAGTTCCAGATCCGGACGCTGCTTCGCGCGTGATAGCTGAGCACCGCCGGATTGAGTGTCAGGCGGACCAGGACGGTCGAAAGCAGCGCGGCGGCCCAGAGCAGCAGTCCTCGATGCGGAATCTTCCGGAAGAGCCAGACCAGAGCCGCTCCCTCCAGAGCCCAGGCCACCGTAATCCACTGCTTTTCGAGCTGCAGGGGGACGGCCAGTGTAATGAACGCCAGACTGGCTCCGGCGACCAGCGCGAGGCGTGCGAGGGTACGCTCGGAAGGGCGCTCCATCTTGAGCAGTCTCGAAAGGACCAGCAGAAGAACGACCGCTTGCGCCACCGGCAGCGCACCGATGTAGCGGGACATCGTGGTGTCCAGCAGGGCGTGTCTGGCGAAAAAGAAAAATGGTGCGCTGGCCATGACGGCCACCAGATGGGGCGCGATCGACTTTCCCACTCTCCTGCCGAGGACTACCGGATAAAGAGTGAAAAGTGCATAGGGAACGAGGGCGAACAAGAGGGTTTCGCGAGGCGTTCCGAGGCGGGCGACCGCGAGACTGGTGGCGATCGCACTCATCGCCACGGCCACCAGTGCAGGGCCGTCTTCGCGCGTCGTCCCCTCGACAAAGAGAATCGCGAGAACCAGAAGGCCCTGGCTGGCGAGAAGGGAAGCGAAGAGTGGGGCCTCCGTGACGCCGCCGATGATCATGGTTGCCATGAGCCCGAGGAAGAGGCAGGCCGTCGCCGATCCGGCGAAGCCATT
>JADGQU010000250.1 GCA_017881545.1 Gemmatimonadaceae bacterium | reverse complement strand
CCCCGACCAGTCGAAGCTGCGGTACACGGCGAGCTTTCAGACATCGAGGGAAGCCCGGTGCGAATGGTCAAGCTCGGGACCCACGTCTATCGTGTGGTCACCGAAAAACGGCAGGGGAAAGGAAGATATACCCTCTGGGTGGACGGCCATCGGTTCGAGACCGAAGCGCTCGATGAGCGGACGCGGTCCATCCGCGATCTCTCCGCGGCGAACGCGGGCCCAACGGGACCCGCTCCGATCATTGCACCCATGCCGGGCCTCATCGTGCGCGTCAACGTGAGCGTGGGAGACCGTGTTGAGGCGGGGCAGGGTCTCGTCGTAATGGAAGCGATGAAGATGGAGAACGAACTGCGCGCGACCGCGGCCGGGACCGTAAAGAGCGTGGAAGTCACGCCCGGAACCGCCGTCGAAAAGGGCGCGCTATTGGTAGGGCTGGAATAGCGAAATCCGGGCAGGAGAAGGCTCAGTTTCGCCTGGCGCACTACGGTTGACATGCACTTCTGCCCCAGATACCTTAAAAGGCTGTCGCAAAACCACTTAGTGGCAACCAACCGCTTGGAACCCTACTCGAACGACAAGGGGGCCGGCACTTACATATCGTTTCGCTTCACATGAAGACCTACTCCGCGACCCCGCGGGACATCGAGCACCAGTGGTACATCGTCGACGCCGAAGGCCAGGTTCTCGGCCGTTTGGCGACCGCGGTCGCGAACATCATCCGCGGCAAGCACAAGCCGATGTTCACGCCCCATATGGATACGGGTGACAACGTCATCGTCATCAATGCTGCCAAGGTCCGCGTCACCGGCAAGAAGGCGGAGCAGAAGCAGTATTTCAGACACACCGGGTACATGGGTCACGAGCGGTTCACGCCGTTCGAGATGATGCTCAGCAAGCACCCCGAGCGCGTGATCGAGAAGGCGGTCTACGGCATGCTGCCCAAGACGGCCCTCGGACGCGGGAAGCTCCGCCAGAAACTCCGGGTGTTCGCTGATGCGAAGCACACGCACGCCGCGCAGCAGCCGAAAGTGTTGGTCCTCAACCAGAAGAGTGGCAAGTAATGCCTGATACCATGCACACGATCGGACGGCGCAAGGAAGCTGTTTGCCGTCTCTACATCAAGCCGGGATCCGGCAAGTGGTCGGTGAACGGACGCACGCTCGGAGATTATTTCCCGCGCCCCGCGCACGTCTCCGCCATCCAGCAGCCGTTCACGATCACCGATACGCTCGGCCGCTATGATGTGAAAGCGAAGGTCGAAGGTGGCGGGCTCACGGGGCAGGCAGGGGCACTCCGCCTCGCCGTCGCTCGTGCGCTCGTCCGGATGGACGAATCGCACCGCAAAAAGCTCCGCGATCTGGCGTTGTTGACCCGCGATGCAAGAGCGGTCGAGAGAAAGAAGCCCGGCCGTCCGAAAGCAAGAAAGAAGTTCCAGTTCTCGAAGCGTTAACCTCGAAGGAATCACTACTTAATGGCTCAGCCAAACCTGGAGCAGCTACTCGAAGCCGGTGTCCATTTCGGACACCAGACCCGCCGTTGGAACCCGAAGATGCGTCGGTTCATCTTCGCGGAGAGAAACGGCATCCACATCATCGATCTACAGAAGACGCTGCGGCAGCTGGAGTTGGCGCAGAAGCTCGCGAGAGAAGTGATTCTCCGCGGCGACAACGTCCTCTTCGTCTGCACGAAGCGCCAGCTCGTCAACATCGTGAAGAGCGAAGCCGAGCGTTGCGGAGCGATGTACGTGACCGAGAGATGGCTCGGCGGACTGCTCACCAACTTCCAGACGGTGAAGAAGCAGGTCCGCCGCCTCAAGGAGCTGGAGGCGGGCAGCGAGGCCGGTGGTGACTTCGAGAACTACACCAAGAAAGAGCAGCTGATGATGAGTCGTCAGCGCGACAAGCTTTCGAAGAACCTTGCGGGCATCAAGAACCTTACGCGGCTTCCCGGTCTCATGTTCGTGATCGATTCCAAGAAGGAGCGGATCGCGGTCAATGAAGCCAACAAGCTGAACATCCCGCTGATCGCGCTCGTCGATACGAACGCCGATCCGGATCTGATCACCGTTCCGATCGCGGGCAATGACGACGCGATCCGCTCGGTGGAGCTGATGGCCAAGTCGATCGCCGATGCGATCGTCGAGGCGCGCCGCGAGGCGCCGGTGCGCGAGGAAGTCGAAGAGTCGGAATCGTACACGTACAGCTCCGACCGCGGCGCCGAGCCGGAAGGCGAAGGCGACAAGAAGCGAAAGAAGCGGCCACGCAGGCGACGGGCCAAGCCCGAAGCAATTGCCGCGCGGCTCAAGACAGGCGGCGAAGAAGGTGGCGGAACAGAGGAAGCCACCGAGCCCGAGCAGGAAGGTTAACTTTCACGCCGCCGGAAAATTCCGGCGGCGTTTTAACGAGACAGGATGATGACCACAAAAGAGAAAATCACGGCGAAGGACGTCCAGGCTCTGCGACAGAAGACCGGCGCGGGCATGATGGAATCGAAGAAGGCGCTCGAAGAGAACAACGGCGATATGGAAAAGGCCATCGAGTATCTTCGCACGAAAGGCATTGCCAAGGCCGAAAAGCGGATGGGCAAGCAGACGAGCGAGGGCCTCATCAGCAGCTACATCCACCACAACGGCAAGGTCGGCGTGATGGTGGAGGTGAACTGCGAGACGGACTTCGTCGCGCGCACCGATGACTTCAAGCAGCTGGTGAAGTACATCGCCGAGCACATTGCGGCCGCGGCTCCGGTCGCCGTCGACAAGGATCAGGTCCCGCAGGACAAGGTCGACCGGGAGCGCCGCATTTTCGTCGAGCAGGTGAAGGAGAGTGGCAAGCCCGACCACCTGATCGAGAAGATCGTCGCCGGAAAGGTCGAAGCCTTTTACAAGGACGTCGCTCTGGTGCATCAGGCGTGGGTCCGCGAGCCGAAGAAGTCGGTCGGCGAGCTGATCAAGGAAGCATCGGCGAAGCTGGGAGAGAACATCCAGGTTCGGCGGTTCGTCCGGTTCCAGATGGGTGAGGAGTAAGACCAGCTTTGGCTGATCTCAAGTACAAGCGGGTTCTGCTCAAGCTGTCCGGCGAGGCTCTCGCCGGACAGAAGGGCGGTCCTTTCGATTTTACCATTCTCAACCGGCTTGCTACCGAAGTCAGTGACATCGTCAAGATGGGGGCGGCGGTCGGAATGGTGATCGGTGGCGGCAACATCGTTCGTGGCGCGCAGCTCTCGAAGATGGGAATGGATCGCGTCGGCGCCGACTACATGGGCATGCTCGGCACCGTGATCAACGCGTTGGCGCTACAGGATGTGCTCGAGAAGGCCGAGCTGGAGACGCGCGTCATGACGGCGATCGCGATGGAATCGATCGCCGAGCCGTTCATCAGACGTCGCGCGATGCGCCACTTCGAGAAGGGCCGCGTTGTGATCTTTGCGGCCGGCACCGGCAATCCGTATTTCTCGACCGATACCGCCGCGGCACTGCGCGCGATCCAGATCCACGCCGACGTCATCATCAAGGCGACGAGCGTCGACGGAGTCTACAGCGCCGACCCCAAGCGCGATCCGGATGCGACCCGCTTCGAGTCGATCAGCTACCGCGATGTCATGGTCAACGAGCTTGGGGTCATGGACCAGACGGCCATCACTCTGTGCAAGGAGAACAAGCTGCCGATCATCGTCCTGAACATTCACCGTCACGGAGAGGTTGCGAAGGCGCTGCTGGGTGAGCGCGTCGGAACGATCGTACAATGACGACAATTCCTCAGATCACGAAGGACTGCCGGACCGCGATGGAGAAATCGTTCGAGGCGTCGAAGCGCGAGCTGGCGTCGATCCGAACCGGCAAGGCGACGGCGAGCCTCCTCGACACGGTGCGCGTGGAAGCATATGGGCAGCAGATGCCCTTGAATCAGGTCGCCGGCGTGTCAGCTCCAGAACCGCGGCTCCTGACCGTGACGCCGTGGGACAAGGGCCTCGTCACGGCGATCGAGAAAGCGCTCCGCGAGTCGGACTTGGGACTCAACCCTCAGACGCAGTCGGGCGTCATACGGGTCCCGCTTCCCTCGCTCAACGAGCAGCGGCGGAAAGAACTGGTAAAGGTCGTTCACAAGCTTGCCGAAGAGGCGAGAATCGGGATCAGGCACGCAAGAACTGCCGCGCGCGATGGGTTGAAGAAGCTCGAGAAGACTTCCGAAGACGATCAGAAGAAAGCTGAGAAAGAGCTTCAGAAGCTCCACGACGACTACATCGGCAAGATCGATGAGTTGTTGAAGGGAAAAGAAGCAGAAATCATGGAAGTCTAGCCCGTGTCAGAGCTGACACGGCGCATCATCTTCGCGGTGATCGCGGCCCCCGCGAGTATCGCCATCGTGTACTTCGGAGACTGGGCCCTGGCAATCGTCCTGTCCGTGCTCGCCGCGCTGGGGGCGTGGGAGCTGTTCCGAATGGCGCGAGAAACCGGCGCTCTGCCGCTCGAGCCGGCGGGAATTGCGCTGGCGGCTCTGCTCCCAATCGTCGTTCACGCGCAGCGGCTTGGCATCTACAC
>JADGQU010000249.1 GCA_017881545.1 Gemmatimonadaceae bacterium | reverse complement strand
GCGGCGGCTGGAGTCGCCGTCGACAGGTCGGCGTTCGGCGCTGTGACGAACACATCCTGAGCGCCCCCGGTCGGACTCATGTTGACGATCCGCACCTCGACCTGGGCCGCGGTGGGAACCGGATTCGCGTCTATCGTGATGAAGTTCGTCACCGCGGCGCCACCGGTTCCCCCGGTCGCGTACACCGTGCGATCCTCGTTATCGGCGACAGTGAAGCCGATGGTTGCCAACACCACTGTCGTGTCGGCCGTCCTCTTCAGGACGAGCGAGCGCGGGCCGGTCAGAATCGCCGAGTATGTCGCATTCGACGGGGACGCCAGTGACGCCGGTGTCGTCCCACCGTACCCCAGGTTCACGCCGAAGGGAACGCTCTCGAGAATGGCGTTCACCGGAATCCGCGTAGGATCGGTTACCAGATTCACGAACCGAACGCGTCCCGTCGGTCCGCCCGGATCGAGCGGACCTGGAGCTTCCTTCGTTCCACACGCAGCGGCGGCGAAAGCCAGCGCGGCGATTAAACCCATCGATTTGATCGTCATTTGTCGCGGCCTCGTCAGAAGGTGCAGGCTGAAGGAAACGTCGTGGGCTCGATCGGATCTGGAAGTGCCGCAAAAGTCGCGTTCGGATTCGCGTTGCGATCACCGAGCGCGTATGGCAGCCAGCAACGCTGTCCGTCGAGCGGAACCGCGGGCGCGGCGACTGGCCCGCGAATCAGGCTCCTCCGACGCGAATCTTCCCAGCGCAGTCCGGTGCCGAGCAGCTCGTAGCGACGCTGGTTGTAGATCTCGGTGATCAGCTGCGCCTGCGTAAGCGCGCCGCCCAGCGGCGCCAGACACGCTTTCGGATCGTCGATCCCGCGGTTTCCGGTGCAATCCGTCCGCACCGAATCGACGACCGCTTGCGCCTCGACGAGCTGATTCAGATTTGCCAGCGCCTCTGCCTTGATGAGAAGCGCCTCGTCGGGGAAATAGATCGGAAGCGGAGCAGAGGCAACCGCGTACCGATTCCACGGATCCAGGAGCGCGCCGATACGCCCGCTGGCCGTCGTCGACGGCACGACGAACCAGGTGAAGCGCTGATCACCGGCCGCCATCGAGAGCCTCCACTGGCGCCGCGGGGCGATGCCGTTCGTTCCGCCCGTCACGTTCGAGTAGAAATTCACGTTCGGGGCGGGGAAGGTGAGAACCGATATTGCCGTTGTTCCCGAGCGAGTGACCAGATTCGCCGCCGTGATTGCCGTTGCATTGTCGTTGTCCATCCTGGCATATCGCGCGCGGAAGAGATGAATCACGTTCGGGAGGTTCACGCCCGGCGTCAAAATGCTGGCGTTGAAAAACGCGCTCGGCGGCGTCGCGGCGATTTCGGCTTCTGCGGAATCGAGAAGTGCGCGCACGAGCGCCAGCGCTTCGGGGCGCGCGACGTACGTCGGCGCGGTTACGCCGAAAGTGTTGATCGGAATCCGCTGATACGACTGGAGCGCCTCGCCGAGTGATTCCGCCTTGAGCGCGAAAGCCAGTGCGCGCAGACCGCTGCGGGTTCCGACATCGAACTGTCCAGCCAGCGCGTTGGCGCCAGTGAGTACATCGTCCGCGGTTCGGACCGTACGGTAGATCGAATTGAATACGTTTTCCGCGATGCCCGTTCCCGGCGGCACCGAGCCCTGCTCGGAGTCGCTGATGGAAATGAGCGCCGCCGTCGTGGACGCGAACTCGTCGGTCACGAGCCCCGCCATGTACGCGTAGTTCCCGTATGACACCGAGAAGCGGCCCTGCAACCCCGTCGCCAGAGCGATCACTCCGTCGGGGCTGCTCGTCACCTGTCCTTCGGTGGGTTGATTTGGATTCTGTAGGTCCAGGTTGCACGCCACGAGTGCTATCGCGGCAAAGGCGCCCAGACTCTGTCTCATCATTCGCATTGGTGAGATTCTCCGAGCGTCAGAAGGTGATCCGCGCGCTGAGCTGCCAGACGCGAGGGATGGGGTAGCCGCCGAAATCGAAGCCGCGATCCGCCGAGGTCGTCTGTACCGATCCGACGCCGCCGGCGTTCGTGCCGAACAAGTTGATCTCCGGGTCGTAGCCGCTGTAATTCGTCCACACGACGAGATTGCGCCCGGAAAGTGTGAGGTCGATGCCGTCGCCGAAATAGCGTTGCACGCCAAGTCCGTCGAGTGTGTAACTCGCGCTCAGCTCGCGCAGCTTGACGAACGTTCCGTCCTCGACCCAGTACTCGAAAATCCCCTGCGTTCGCGCGTTGAAGCCGGGAGGAAGCTTGCGCGGGTCGCCGTACGGAAGCAGCTCGCGCTCGTACTCTTTCGAATTGCTGGCAATGCCCGCGTTCTGCGCGCGGGTGGAGAGGTTCATGATCTTGTTGCCGAACACTCCGTCGAGCAACGCGCGCACTCGAATTTTCTTCGCCAGCGTGAACTCATTGAGGAAGGAGCCCATCCACTTCGGGTTGGGATCGCCGATCACCTTGTTGAGGGAATCGTTGCAGTTGCCTCCGCTCAGTGCCTCGCGGATAGCGAGCGTCGCTCCCATGTCTGCCGTCTGATTGCTGCGGCGATATCTGCCGAGCGAGTCAAGCAACAACGCCCCGGTAGCGCAATTGCGCGCCGCGTATGATCCATAGAAAACGCCGGCCGGCTCACCCGCGCGAATGCGATTCGGATATCCGCCCGCGGACTGGAAGTCCTGAATCGTGAGGCTCTCGACGAGGTTCTTGTTGTGAGCATACGTCATCGTCGACGTCCACTGGAATCTGGAATTGTCGACGTTCGTCGTCTTGAGCAGCAGCTCGATCCCCTTGTTGGACATCGTGCCGATGGGGAAGAACTGGCGGGAGAAGCCGGTGCTGCTCGGCAGCGGCCGGAAGAAAAGCAGATCCGAAACGAGGCGATTGTAGTACGTCGCCTCGGTCGAGACGCGGCCGCCAAGGAATCCGACGTCGGCGCCGAGCTCCCACTCGCGTGCCCGCTCGTTCTTGAGATCAGGGTTGCCGAACGTCACGTCGTTGACGAAGCCCGGGCGTCCGGCGAAGGGAAGCTGAGTGAAGGTGACGAACTGCGAGTAGGCGTTGAGGATGCCAGGCTGGCTCCCCGCCCACCCGAGCGCGCTGCGAAGCCGAAGATTGTTGAGGGCTCCCGGCTTGTTGTCCAACACTACGTAAGATGCCGAGAGCTTGGGGAAAGCCTGCCACCGCTCCGACGGAGCAAACGTCGACGATGCATCCCAACGGACGGCGCCAGAGAGAAAAAGCTTGTCCGCGAACGAAAGCTCCTGCTGTCCGAAGATCCCGAGCGTCCGCAGCTCGACCTCGGACTGGGCCGCCGAGAAGACCGAGCCCGCGCTCACCAGATCACCGACTGGAGCGAGGCCGTTGGCGGTAGCCGAGGTGATACGCACTCTCTGAGACGTATAGTTGGCGCCCGCGGTGGTTCTCATCTCGAACGGACCCATTGGTCTCCAGGTGTAGCTCGACAGAGCATCCTGGTTGACGATGCGGTTGCTCTCGACGACCGACTGCGAACGGCCAGTCGCGAGAGGCGCGGTGCCGAGCACCGCGTTGCGCGGCACGAACTGGCTCTGGTCGAAGCTGACGTTGTCCAGCCCGATCGTGTAATCCACGAGGAGATTCGTGGCCGGCGTCCACGTCAACTTGGTCGATCCGATGAACCGCTCGATCGTCTGCGGGTTCCGG
Source organism: Gemmatimonadaceae bacterium (assembly GCA_017881545.1). Lineage (GTDB taxonomy): Bacteria > Gemmatimonadota > Gemmatimonadetes > Gemmatimonadales > Gemmatimonadaceae > UBA4720. The sequence goes on along the minus strand of JADGQU010000249.1, from coordinate 842 downwards.
ATTTTATCGATCGCGAGCAGTGGATTCGTTCCCAGAGCGGGCGGCAGAGGGTAGACGCCGTTGACGGGATGGAAGTCGACGTTGGTCGGAGCGAAAAAGAGGGAGCCCATTATCCCGTAGTCGTTCTGCTCGCCGAACGCCTGAATCTCGTTGTTGGTGTTGATGTAGTTCGAGGTGACGTTGGCGACGAGGCGCGGAGTGAGCTGCTGCTGGAGGTTCACGCGCGCTCCCGTGCGGCGCGACGATGTCGATTTCATGATGCCATCTTCGTTTCCGAAGTCGCCGCTCATGAAGTAGCGGGTCTGATCGTTGCCGCCTTCGACGGTGATGTTCTGTTGCCACGACGTCGCGTCGCGGAAGATGTCGTCCTGGTAGTTGAAGTGACTGATCGGCAGACCGTTGACGTCGAACGGATAGAAGTTGAAGGGCTGTTGCGCGCGGAGCTGACCCGTGCCCCACTTGGTTGTCGACGTAAAGCGCGGTTTTCCGGTGGTTCCCCGTTTGGTGAAGATCTGCACCACGCCGTTGTTGGCGCGCGATCCATAGAGCGCAGCCGCGGCGGCGCCGCGAATGATCTCGATGTGCTCGATGTCGTCGGGATTGAGATCGGCGAGCCTGTTCTGCGGGTTGGAGCGCGTTCCGAGGTCGGCGAGCTGGCCCGACTCATTGTCGACGATGACTCCATCGACGATGTACAGTGGGTCCGAGCCGGAGATGAACGAGTTGACGCCACGAAGGCGCACGGAGATTCCGCCGCCGCCTGGGCTGCCGGAGTTCTGCGTGATTTGCGCGCCCGGAATCTTTCCCTGCATCGCCTGATCGACGGTCGCTGCCTGTGCTCT
>JADGQU010000248.1 GCA_017881545.1 Gemmatimonadaceae bacterium | reverse complement strand
CTCGCCACCGCCAGGTCGCCGGCCGGCTCCTGCATCCTCACTCCTCCCACCACATTGAGGAACACATCCAGCTGGGAGAAAGATAGACCCGCCCGCTTGTCGAGCACAGCCAGGAGTAGCGCCAGACGACGCCCGTCGAAGCCGGTGCTGACCCGCTGCGGCGTACCGTAACCTGCCTTTGCCGCGAGGCCCTGAATCTCGATCAGCACGGGGCGAGAGCCTTCCAGCAACGCCGTCACCGCGCTGCCGGAAGAATTGTTGAGACGGTCGCCGAGGAAGAGCTCGGACGGATTCTCGACGGCGATGAGTCCTTCCTCCGTCATCCTGAAGACGCCGATCTCGTCCACGCTGCCAAACCTGTTCTTCGTCGCGCGAAGGATGCGGTGCTCCAGCATTCCCTCGCCCTCGAAGTAGAGAACGGTATCGACGATGTGCTCGAGCGTCTTGGGGCCCGCGATGCCGCCGCCTTTGGTGACATGGCCCACGACAAACACAGTCGTTTCCGTTTCCTTCGCGAAGCGCATCAGGCGCGCGGCGCATTCCCTCACCTGCCCGACATTGCCGGGCGCGCCCTCGAGGTCGCTCGTGAAGACGGTCTGGATGGAGTCAACGACAATCGCATCAAGTTTCTGCGAGCCGGCGGTCGCGATGATCGTCTCGAGCAGCGTTTCATTCAGCAGCGAGACGTCCTCGGCGGAGCCGTGCAGACGCTCGGCGCGCAGCTTCACCTGAAGCGCGGATTCTTCGCCCGATACATACAAGGTCGAATGACCAAGCTCCTGGAGCCGGCCGGCGACCTGGAGCAGCAGCGTCGACTTCCCGATGCCGGGCTCTCCGCCGACCAGGACCATCGATCCGGGCACGATGCCGCCGCCCAACACGAAATCGAATTCCTTGATTCCGGTTTTGAGGCGGCGTCCGGCCGAGCTTTTGATGTCGCGGAGTCGGGGAGTGGGTGCCACGCTTCCGCCTTCGCCCATCGATTTCTGGCCGCCGGCGCGGCGACTCGATGCCGTAGCGGCGGACGTTCTCGTCGCCATTTCTTCCACCAGCGAATTCCACTCGCCGCACACGTCGCAGCGTCCAGCCCACTTGGGGTGGTCAGCGCCGCAGTTGGTGCAGCGGTACACGGTCTTTGCTTTTGGGCTCACTGCGCGAGGCGGGGGGACAGATTCTCGAAGCGCGTGTAGGTCTTGTTGAAGTAAAGGTTCACGAAGCCGGTGGGACCGTTGCGCTGCTTGCCGATGATGATCTCGGAGCGGCCCTCGAGCGAGTTGCCGTCCTTGTCGGTGGGACCGTCGTACATCTCCTGCCGGAAGATGAACATGACAAGATCCGCATCTTGCTCAATGGCGCCTGACTCGCGGAGGTCGGAGAGCTGCGGGCGCTTGTTCTCGGCGGTGCGCTGCTCGGGAGCGCGGGAAAGCTGCGACAGCGCGACGACCGGAATCCTCAGCTCGCGCGCAAGCGCCTTGAGGGAGCGCGAGATGTAGCTGATCTCCTGCTGCCGGCTTTCGGTGTTGGTCGGACCCTGCATCAGCTGGAGGTAGTCCACCACGACCATCCCGATGTTGTGCTCCATCTTCAAGCGGCGGGCCTTGGAGCGCATCTCGAGCAGAGTCATCGCCGGCGTGTCATCGATCCAGATGGGCGCGTGGCTCAGAATTCCGGCGGCGCGTCCGAGTCGGACGAACTCCTCGTCGTGGAGCTTTCCTTTGCGCAGCCTCTGTGCGTCGACGCGGCCCTCGGAAGTGAGGAGTCGCTGCACCAGCTGCTCCTTGCTCATCTCGAGTGAGAAGAACGCCACCGGGACGTTGTTGTCGAGGGCTGCATTCTGCGCGATGTTGAGCACGAAAGCGGTCTTTCCCATTGATGGGCGGGCGGCGACGATGATGAGGTCCGACGGTTGGAAACCTGCCGTCAGCTCGTCGAGATCCTTGAACCCGCTCGCGACTCCCGTAATCGATCCGCCGCCGCGCTGGATCTCCTCGATCCGTTCCATCGTCGGCCAGAGGAGCTCCTTGATGCGCATGAAGCCTTCGGAGCCGCGGCTCTGATTGACCTCGAAGATCTTGTGCTCGGCTTCGTCAAGCAGCTCGGTCGCGGGAGCGCCGGACTCGAAGGCTTCGGAGACGATGGCGGTTGAGACTTCTATCAGCCGCCGCCGCAGCGCCTTCTCGCGAACGATCTTTGCGTGATACTCGATGTTGGCCGACGTCGGGACCGCGTCGATGAGAAACCCGATGTAATCCTTGCCGCCGCTCGATTCGAGAGAGCCCGACCTTCCCAGCTCCTCGGAGAGGGTCAGCGGATCTACTACATCGCCGCGCTCGGAGAGGGAGACCATCGCGCGGAAAATCCGGCGGTGTCCCTCGCGGTAGAACATCGTGTCGTCGAGGAATTCCGTCGCGCGCAGAATGGCATCGGGATCCATGAGCATCGCCGACAGCACCGCCTGCTCCGCGTCTTCGGAGTATGGCGGCCGGCGATCCTTGTATGGGTCACGAACGGGGGCTGCTATCGAGTATTCTACGGGCGAGCTTGACATCTTCCCAAGTGGGGCGTTTCCAGGCCGGGTTGCGCAAGAGCGCCGCCGGGTGATAGGTGACGATGAGCGGTATTCCGTGGTACTGATGTATGAGCCCACGGAGCTGCCCGAGCGGAGTTTTTGTGTTTAGGAGAGTTTGGGCTGCGAAGGTTCCAAAAGCAACTATAACCTTTGGCTTGATCAGCTCGAGCTGCCTGATCAGGTATGGACTGCATGCCTCGACTTCTTCCGGAAGCGGATTTCGGTTTGCGGGAGGTCGATGCTTCAGCACGTTGCAGATGAAGACCTGATCCCGCGGCAGATCGATCGCCTCGAGAATCTTTGTAAGTAGCTGGCCGGCCTGCCCGATGAAGGGCCGGCCGGTCTCGTCTTCCTTTGCGCCCGGCGCTTCGCCGACGCAGACGAGCTCCGCGTTTGGATTCCCCTCTCCCGGGACAGGATTGATAGCGGTCGCGGACAAGGAGCAGCGCGTGCACTTCTTGACCTGCCTCGCGATTGCCTCGAGGGAGTCGAGACTATCGATAGCGCCGGGGATCAGCTCTGCTTCGCCCGAGCCGATCACGATTCCTCTCGGAGCGACGACTATTCCCCTCGGAGCAACGATCTCTTTCCTTGCGGCAATCTCGTCCGCCGGTTCAGCGGCGTTTGTCGGGCCGATTGGTTCGGGCGGAAATGCCAGCCTCTTGTTTGGAGCCGGAGATGGCGCCCTCGTGGTCTCCGCCGGAGTTGGTGCCGCTCTCGGCCCGGGTATCGGGGTGTCGCCGATCACGCCGGCGTCGTGCAGCGCGGTCCGCCAATCATCCGATTGCTCGCCTGCCAGCTCTCGAACGCTCAGCCGCGTCTCCGTTGGCGCGACCGACCGTCCGGTGGCACCGAGCAGCCGCATCACGTCCTCGACGTTCAGGGCGTCGAGCACCAGCTCGGATTCCCCGAGCTCGCGACGCTGCTCAAGGTAGCGTCGCAGCAGAACCCTAGCGTCCATTCAGCGCTCGTTCGACGCGATCGAGAAGGATCTCGGCGAGGTCGGTCTTGGACATCAGCTCCAGCCCCTCTTCCTTTCCGTCGCGCGTTATCACCGTGACACGATTCGTATCGACGCCAAACCCCGCGCCGGGCTCCTTTGCGTCGTTCAGCACGACCAGGTCGAGCTGCTTGGACTTGAGCTTCTCCTTCGCATTTCGAATTCCGTCGGTGGTTTCGAGCGCGAATCCAACGATGATGCTCTTCTTCTTTCGCCTGGCGATGGTCGACTTGAGAATGTCCTCGGCCGGCTCGAGCACAATCCTGGGAGCAGCACGTCCCTTTTTGATTTTCTCCGGCGCGACGGATGCGGGCCGGAAATCGGCGGGCGCCGCCGCCATGATGAGCACGTCGGCGGTGAGAAGTTTTTCGGCGACAGCGCGCGCCATCTCCCGCACGGTGTCGGTCTTCAGAGTCATTATTCCCAGTGGAAGCGCAATGTCGACGTGGCCGGCAATCAAGGTTACGTCGGCCCCGCGTCTCCACGCTGCACGCGCGAGTGCGACGCCCATCTTGCCGCTGCTGTGGTTGGAGATGAACCTCACGGGGTCGATCGGCTCACGAGTGGCCCCGGCGGTAACGATGACCTTCTTCCCCATGAGCGAAGACTTTGCTTCGAGGAGCCGTCCCACGCGGCTCATGATTTCGTCGGGCTCCGGCATCCGTCCCGGCCCGTTTCCCTCCCCGGCCGCCAACGGGCCTTCAGCAGGCTCGATGATCTCGTAGCCCAGAGACCGTGCGTGCGCGACGTTGCGCTTCGTCTGCGCGTGGGACCACATCCGGTCGTTCATCGCCGGCACCAGCAGCACCTTCGATTGTGCGGCGAGCAGGCATGCAGTCAGAAGATCGTCGGCGAGCCCGTGAGCCGCCCTGCCGACGAAGTCCGCGGTCGCGGGCGCGACGACGATCACGTTTGCTTCACGCGCGAGGCGGATGTGATCGAGCGCGTGTCCGGGTCCGAATATCTCGGTGTGCA
>JADGQU010000040.1 GCA_017881545.1 Gemmatimonadaceae bacterium | reverse complement strand
TACAGCATCGTCCCCGTGAACTACAGGTCTGCGTTCTCAATCGATGTTCCGGTGGTAGGAGACTTCAACTCGCCGCTCGACGATCAGGTCGAAGCGTTTGTCGCGGAAGCTGAAGCCTTTTCGTCCGAGAACGGCGGGCCATCTACGGACGCCAGCGGAAGCGTGGGCTCGTCTGGCTCCGGCGGAAATGCGAGCGGGTCGAGCGAAGGTGCGGCGGCCAGTGGAAGCAGCGGCGATCCCGGCGCTGGTGGCAGCGCGTTCAACGCGGGAGCAGGTTCAACGGGCGCAAGCGCCAAGGCAAAGCGCGGCGGGAACAGGCTCGGAAAACTCCAGGCACTGCTCGACGTCATCGGAACGAGCATGCCCGATTTTCTCGGACGCTATCGCAATCTGAATCTGTTGTTCGAAGGCACTCGCACGGCTGCCGGGATGCCGAGCTGGCTCCAGACAGTCAAAGGTGGACTGGCTGCGTTTCGCTCGTCGACCGACAAGAGCTCCGCCGCCGCCGCGCTCGCGCAGCTCGTGGGCGCTGCCGACAGCCTCAAGAACCAGACGCGCGTCGCCTTCATGCAGAGCTCGTTCACGCCCGGACCCAACGACTCAGCATCGGGCTTTTCCTCGGAGTCCGCACCTGCAACAGCCGTGGCGGTCACTGCGGATTCTGCAGCCGCCGGAGTGAAGTCGGCGGTGGCCGACTCGATCGCGAATGCAGCCAAGCAAGCCGCCAAGAAAGGACTGGGCGGCCTGCTGAAGAATCCGTTCGGCAAGCACTAGAGCAACGCGACTCACGTCGCGGTCAACGAATCTCCGCAGCCTACCAATCAATCAAAGGCATCAGCCATGACCAAATCGTGCTTTGCGCCAGCCGCACTGCTAGCCTCGATGATTCTATTGTCCCCCGCCGGTGCGGGGGCACAGAACGGCGCCGGGCCGCAGAAGCCGGGGGCGCCGTGCTGTAACATCGTCGCCGTCGATCGCGCCTCGGGTCTCGTGACCGTAAAGGTCAATACGAACGGAACTGTCTTCGAGTTCAAGCCGAGCAATCCGGCCACTCTGGCGGGCCTAAAGCCAGGCCAGGCAGTGTACGCGAACTTCACCAATCATCAGGTGTCGCTCGACGGACGAACGATGTCGGGCACAATGACCAGCGCGCCTCGGGCGTCAACTGCCGTGTTGCCGGCACCGACCGTTCGAGAGCCGGCTGCACCAGCATCAAGTAGCGCCGCACCAACTAGTGCCGCGTCAACTCTTTCCGGCGCAGCCTCGAGAAACCCGGGCACGAGCGCGCCGATGGCTACGACGATCATCGCGATCGACCCGATCCGGCTGCCGACAATTAGCTACGGTACGCCGCAACCAGCTCAAACCGCGGGGCGTCGCCCCACAGATCTCTCTGAGCTCCGTCCGGTGACTACGCGCATCGGCGGACGTGACGTGACGACCAAAGTCCTGCGCCTTCGCGGACTCGCCGGTATCGAGCAAGCTCAAGGGTTACCCGACGGGGCTAGACGCCTGCTGGCGATACACGTGCGCACTCTCGACCCGAATCAGCCGCACGACTACATCGTGAACACCGAATTGGCCGAGCAGTGGATGGCTGCGCACAAAGTCCCCGACGATATCAAGACTTCCGATGGCGGCAGCCATCGTCAGCACTGCAGTGGGGCTGACTATGTCACCAAGGCAAATTGCGACTACCAGGCCGCGGGCGACGCGGTAAAGGCGGTTCAGGACGAGGCTAAGAAGGACTGGAATCACGCCTCCGACGAGCTCACGCACGATTGGAACATGGCGCAGGACTGTTTTGCCGATAAGACGCTTCCGCTCAACAACATCCCGGTCAAATTTTCGATCACGCCGAATCTGACGATCCCTCTGTCTTCCGTCGCAAACGGAGCCGGTGTGAAGTCGTCGTTCACCAATGCTTCCTCCTCTGGCAAAGTCGACGGAAGCGTCGGACTTGGGTTTCCGCTGGAAGGGGATTTCGTCGCGCAGCTGAATCTTTTCTACATACCGTGTCTGCCGTTCGTTGTGCGACCCAAGTCCATCGCGGCGAACGGAACGATGCTCGTTGGCGAGAAGCTCACGGCGAGTGTGACTGCCACCGGATCCTTCGACAAGACGTTCAGGATTCCGCCGACCGGCGGGCCGAAAATCCCCATCCAGATGATTCCGATCGTGATCGCCGGAGTGCCAGTCGCCGAGCTGGATGTCAGTGCTTACATCGAGGGCGACATCGAAGTCGGCGGGAGCGGCAAAGCGGATGCACACTTCGAGTTGAGCGACCCGCACAAAGCGAGCTTCTCGTTTGACTGCAACGGGGGTGGCTGCAGCTCGCGACTGAAACCGGTCGCCGACCCCGCGACCGTGATGGAATCGGCCGAGATCAAGGGGCAGGTCATGGTCAAGCCGTCGGTCTATACGGCGTTGCAGCTCGATTTCGACTTCGACCTCTTAAGTGCCAGAGTGGGACCGCAGCCGTATCTACAGGGAATCGCGTCGGGCTGCGCCGAAGCATCGGCGCAGCAGGCAAGTGATGGTACCTCGACGTCCGAGGAGAATCACGCACTGACCGCTGATCTCGACGGGGGAATAAAACTGAGGGCCGAGGCGCTGGTGGCGGAGCAGGTAGTCGGTAAACCGTGGACGCCATCGATGACAGGCAACAAGCACCTCTGGTTTCGAGACTTGGCGCCGGGCGGCTCGACTGCTCTCGTCGCCACCGTTCAGAGCGCGGGACCAGTCACCGCCGCCAAGCCCGCGTCCTACAGGGTCAAGATGCCGACCTGCTATCCGTATACGAACAAGGTTCAATACCGTGTGACGTGGACCGGCAACGCCACTCCTGCACCAAATTCCCTATGTCAGTGGCAGGCCAAGGGTGGTACATGCCAGGGAGATCCCGCCAAGGATCTCGTGATCAATCTCACCTGGCCGACTGCCGGCGCCTATTCACTCACAGTGGTGCCGGTGAGCGATGATCATCACCGTTCGTTCTCGTCTGCACCGCAAGTCACTCAGGTAACGGTTTCGGCTGCGCCAGGCGGAGGATGAGCGATGAAACACGTTCCCCTCGCAAAAGCGTTGCTCGTCGTCGGCATTGCGATGATCGCAATGCCGACGACCTCGAACACTCAGCCGCCGGCTCAACAACCGTGTTGCCACGTCACGGCGATTGACGCGAGCAGCGGAGTCGTTAACGCAAAACCCCTGGGAACAGGCGCAACGTTCAGGTTCAAGTTCGACTCCGGCACCGTGCCTCCTACGCTCAGAGTCGATCAGTTCGTCTGGGTGCACGGAGAAAAGGCGTCGATCAACGGATCGCAGAATTGCTGTACGATCCTTCCGACGATCCCGAACCCCCGAACTCTGCTCGGAGCCAAAATTTCGGGGACCTACAAGACTTCGTACTCCGCGGAATCCACATCGCGGGTGAGCGAGTGTGATCAGGTCGCACAGCGGAGCTTTCCGCAGGGCGGACACAAATGCGCCCCGAAAGCGACCATGATCTCGAGTGGGAAAAGTCCCGACGGATCGGAGGCCACCTACAACTGGACGTGCGCATGCAGTTGAGATCGGGACGAGTCTCCAGCCGTTGCTACCACGGTCGAAGCAATCGCGCGATGTCTCCGTGAATCGTGATAGCAGGAACGAAGAGGATGTTCCCTTTGTGAAGCTTGAGTGCGGAGTGGTCGTAGAAAATGCCAAGCTCGGGAGAGATGCCCGCTCTGAGCGAGCCAAGCCTGGCACCAAAAAAACCGCCGAGCGTTGGCGAATCGTGCACCGCTCCCTTGTTGATGGGAATCACCTGCATCGCGCGAATGCCGCCGTAGGGTGTAAAGCGGTCGTTGTCTGCAGCTGAGGTGATCAGTGTGGCTTCCAGGTGGGCATGATCGCCCCAGTTCACCAGTCCGCCACCAACCATGATCGCGGTCGCAGGGCCGGGAGCCTGGGAAACGCCATTCAGCCGTCGTTTGTAGTTGGCCACGATCCCGCTGAAAGACGGTATTCGGACACCGATGTCCGAATGGTCATCCAATCCGAAACGGACTTCCGGATCGATTCCATAGCGTGGGAATGAACGGTGGTTGACGGAATCGTCAAAGGAATTCGGAATGACATACACCGACGTGCTCTGAACAGTCGTTCCAACCGGCACTGGCTGAGCGGTGCTTCCCACAGTTAGCGGTATGCAGCCGGCGGTGCAAACGATGGACAACGCGGCCCCAGCGCGAATTACAAATTTCAATGTCATGATTGAGCCCAGGTTAGGAGTACGGAACACAACCTAGGATCGCCGGCCATGCCGGTCTTTACGTCAGATTACGTAGTAGTGAGCGCGCCTAAGCGCACGAAGTGCGAAGGAGCGGGAGACTAGAACCGCGCCTCTACGTACAGGTTGGCGCGAACCGATTTCTCCGGATAGATGCCCTTGGCGAGATCGATGCGAATCAATCCATCCATAAATGAGGCGCCGACACCTGCTCCGCTAAGCGGACGCCCCGGATGAGAGAAGTTGTTGCGATCGCCCGCCCAGCCGAGATCCCCGAACACGATCTTGCGGAACCCCGTCGACCTCGAGCCGAATTCCGCGCTCGTCATCCAGAACGAATCCCCGATCTGCGCGCCGGCCCTCTGGCCGCGCACCGTCTGAACCCCGCCGAGGAAGAACTGCTTCTGGATCGGAAGGTGACCGCCCGACGTACCGGCGCCAAGCGTGAGCGCCCCATCCAACCCCCCCAAGCCGTGCGAAAGAGTCGTCTGTAACAAGCCGCGTGAATAGTCGAAGGTTCCCGTTCCGGCCTCGAGCTTGATGTCGGTCAGAGCACGGAACCCGTGCGGATCGAGCCCGTACGACGAGTGGTGCCCAACCGCCAGTCCGACGATCTTTCCGTTCTCGGCGTTGATGTTCGTGAGATCGCCCTTCACTCCGCCAGGATGCGCAATCGCGAATTCCGTGTGCACCGCCGCGTCGAAGTGCTGTTCCGCAAACAGGCGCCAGTTGTTGATCAATCCGTAGTCCTTCTCGCCCTTGAGCTCCGCGCCCCACGTCCGGTAATAGAATCCTTCGTCGCGCCCGAAGAAGAGCGCCGACACCGAGCTGCTGAAACCGAGCGGATCGCCCCAGTCGTTGGATGCGACGAGACGGCGATAGACGCCCAATCCGATTTTTCGCCGGCCATCAGTCCGATCCAGCGACAATTCGCCGTTCGGTGACAGATCCGCGATGCCAAGCCTGAACAGCGCGTGCGTCGAGTACCCTCCGCCGAGCACCTGATCGACCGCCAACGCGCTGGAGAATCCTTCGACGCGATTGAAGCGCGTGAATGGAAGTCCCCATGAGACCGTCGGCTTCTGGGGAGCAAAATCCGGCTGAGCGCCGAGCGTCAGCGCATCGGCGATCAACGCATCCCGCTCGGCCGTCCCGAACACCGCTTCGCCTTCGTCGTAGATGGACTTGGGGAGCTCGCTCGACCGCGCGAGTGCGGCAGTGTCGCAGGGTATCCTGATCAGAATCCGCAGGCCTTCGTCTGATCTGACCTCTCTGCGGACGCGCTCCGTCCCCCCTGCCTTGCACTCCTCGCGGCGGCGCTCTCTACGGCCGGCGCGCGAAAGGGAGTCGGTTGCCGTGTCCGCTGCGGCAATGGCGACGTCGGCGGCGAGTGGCTCGCTTCCGTTCACGCTCGCGTATGTGTAGCGCTGCTCGAGCTTGAAGGGGATGTGCATGAAGCTCACCTGCGCCTCCCCTTCAATGGCTTGCGACCGCGGGAGCCAGAAACGTCCCTCGTGGAGACCGTATTCCACCGTGATGGCACTGACATTGGCCTTCATCGGCGTGATCATCGGCTTCACCCAGCGCGGGATGTCGTCATCGGGATCGTGCTCTTCCTCGTTCGCTTCCTTGGCGACGGCCATGATGTCCATCTCCTGCGCCATGCGATACACGGCGCGCACGAGCTGGCCGGAGGCCGCGTCGAACCAGAGCGAGCCGACCGCGACATTCCATTTGGGCTGACGTGGGCGAATGCGAAGCTCGCGTAGCTCGAGTCGCTGGCCGCCCGGAAGCTGGAAGCCGACTGAATCTCCCGATTCGTACGTGTAGTACGCCTCCGCGCCGGACGCGAGCGGATGGATTATCTCGTTCTCGCTGACGTCCGCTTTGGCCAGCCCCGAGCCGATCCAGAGTGTCTCGCGCCCCGGAGCGTAGGGAATGTCGGTATCGGAGCCAAGGTCGATGTCTCCCGTCCCCACGCCGTCGAGCATGGGAAAGGCACTCCGGGCTCCTTTGACGTCGATGATCGCGCCCTTGCCGCGCTGCCACACGACGTGGGACGCTCGTTCGCTTCGCAGGAGCAGCCGGTCGCGGCCGATGTGCTTGAATCCCATTCCGACCGATAACCGCTCGTAGGCACTCGCATCGTACCCGGTGAGTGTCGAGTCCTGGGTCAGTCTCGCTTCGCGTGCCTGGAGCAGAATCGCCCTGGCGCGTGGATCCTTGAATGCGCTTGCCAGAATCGCCGGCGTGAGCGGTACCCTTTTCCCGATGCGGATTTCCTTTCTGACCGAATCCCTGATTCGCGCCCGAGTGCGCAACGAATCCCGCACCTGGTCCCTCCGCACCGCGATTGAATCACTCTTCGCACGAGCCATGCTGTCTTGCTTGTCCGCGCCTATCTGAAGCGTGGCGTGGGATTGCGCGAAGACTACCGCGGCGAGGAGAGCAAGCATGACTTAGTGTCTCGAGGGACGAGGGATGGCGAAGGAGACGCCGATCTGCCAGAGGACGAGATCGGTCTTGCTGTTGCGCGGGTTGAGCGTGATCGTGCCGTCGGGATTGTCGGTGATGTCGCCCTTCTTCAGATACGTAGCGCTCGCACCGTAGTGGTATCTCGCTCCGAGATTGAGCGCACCCAGCGATTTCCCGAACGGAACCATCAGCCCTCCACCAAAAATCCAGGCATGGGACCAGTCGTCCTGGTTGGTCGTAGTGAGCACCGATTCCGAATTGTCAGCTCCCGAGATGGATGACTGCGTCCAGAAGTAGGTCGTCGCTATTGCAGCGTTGGCGTATGGGCGGAACCAACCGTCGGGAACCTGCACCTGGGCGCCGATGGCACCGAACCCGATGCGGTTATCTGTGTTCAGATCCACCGAAAGGCGGCCCGAGATGGGGAACCCGATCCGCTGCCGTTCGTGACCGTATTGGACGCCGCCGATGTCCGCGCGGATGTTGACGTAGCCCTTGGGATCGAGCCGGTACATTCCAGTGAAATCGAAGCCGTAGCCGTTCGGAACGTTGTTCGCGAATTCGCCTTTCGGCTGCGAGATTGCGAAATCCCCCCCGAACGAAAAGCGTGAGGGAATCTGACCGGCTTCATAGACGATCTGCGCATCGACAATCGATGCCGATGCCAAAATGAAAGCAGTGCTCAGTACCAACACGGCTTTGGACTGCATAGTTTCTCTCCCTCGGGTTTGGAACCAGCGTTAGCAGGGACAGTGCCCCGATCCTTGACCAACGCTATATCAGTTTACGGTAAGAGGTTACAACGAGTTTCAGGTATCCCTGAAACCGGCGATTGCCCTCTTCTTGTGACACTTCCGGTCGTCTCATGGTGACACCTTTCGACAATTCCGCGCCGGCCCTCCGGGTTGAAGGACTCCGGAAAGCCTACGACGACGTCGTCGCCGTCGATGGCCTGAACCTCCAGGTCCTTACCGGCGAATGCTTCGGGCTCCTCGGCCCCAACGGCGCCGGAAAAACGACCACAATCGAGATCTGCGAGGGCCTTCTCACGGCCGATTCGGGCAGTGTCGAAGTGCTTGGCAGGCACTGGGAGTCGGACGCCCGCGATCTCCGCGAGCTCCTCGGCATCCAGCTCCAGGACACGCAGCTGTCCGAGAAGCTAACCGTGGATGAGACGCTCACTCTTTTCCAGAGCTTTTATCGCGATGCGCGCGATGTCGGCGAGGTGATCGATCACGTCGACCTGAGCGAAAAGCGCTATTCACGCGTCGGCGGACTATCGGGCGGGCAGAAACAGCGCCTGGCCGTCGCCTGCGCGCTGGTCGGGAATCCGCAGCTTCTCTTTCTCGACGAGCCGACGACCGGCCTCGATCCAGTTTCGCGCCGCCAGCTGTGGGAGCTGATCTCGCAGTTCCAGGCGGAGGGAAGGACGATCGTTCTCACGACACACTACATGGAGGAGGCGGAGCGGCTGTGCGACCGTGTGGCGATCGTGGATCACGGTCACGTGATCGCGCTGGGCACGCCGCAAGAGCTGATCGATGCCGTAGACGTCTCGCATCTTCCTCCGCCCGAGCCGAGAAAGACCTCGGCCACGCTCGAGGACGTCTTCGTGTCGCTCACCGGGAGAACCTTGCGCGATGAGTGATACGATTCCTTTGGCAGTCGAAGAATCAGAATCGCCGCGGCCGAGTCCGGACGTGGGTGGACGGGCCGGCGCGCCGAGGGCGAGCGGTGGAACGACCGGGCGCGAAAGGGGTGACCGCTTCAAGCGCAGCTCGATGGTGCAGCTCACGCTTGTCCGGTTCCGCGAGTTCATTCGCGAGCCGGAGGCCGTGTTCTGGACATTTATTTTCCCGATCCTCCTCGCGGCAGGGTTGGGAATCGCATTCAGGCAGCGCGGGCCCGACAAAGTACTGATCGGCGTCGTCACGAGTTCACCCGGCAGCGCGGCAGTAATCCAATCTCTGGCCAAAGATTCCACCCTCGTGGTCACGGCCTACGACGACAGTGCCGCGGCACGTGCACTTCGCACGGGAAAGGTTGCGCTCCTCGTCGTGCCCGGATCGGCGAAGGACAGCGTCCGCTACGTCTACGATCGCGGACGAAGCGAAGCGGTGAACGCGCGCTTGATGGTCGACCGCGCTGTCCAGATTGGAGCCGGCAGAGTCGATGCGGTTCGCGCGACCGATACCTACGTAACGGAAGCCGGCTCGCGCTACATCGACTTCCTGATTCCCGGACTGCTCGGCATGAATCTCATGGGGAGCAGCATCTGGGGTTTGGGATTCTCAATTGTCACAGCGCGCAGCAAGAAGCTGCTGAAACGATTGATGGCGACGCCAATGTCGCGCGCCCAGTATCTCCTGTCGTACCTGTGCTCGCGCCTGGTTTTTCTGATTCTGGAAGTCGTGACCCTCGTCGGCTTCGGACATTGGGCGTTCGGAGTTCCGTTGCGCGGCTCGCTCGCCACGCTCTTTCTCATCTGTCTGCTGGCGGCAATTTCTTTTGGCGGCCTGGGACTTCTGACGGCATCGCGTGCGAAAACGACCGAAGCGGTGTCGGGGATCATGAACTTCATCATGCTGCCGATGTGGATCTTCTCGGGCGTGTTCTTCTCCTCCGCGAACTTCCCGCACACGGTTCAGCCTGTCATCAAGCTGCTTCCACTCACGGCGGTGAATGATGCACTGCGCGCCAACATGCTCGAGGGCGCATCGCTCGCGGCGCTCTCGCCGCAGCTGCTGGTGATCGTCGTGTGGGGAGTCGTCACGTTCTTCGCCGCTCTCAAGTTGTTCCGCTGGCGTTGATGTCGTGAGCGACACCTCGGCGACCGCACCCCGGAACCTCCTCGCGGTCAACGAGTCGCTCTCGATTCCGCGAAGTGAGCTGGACGTGCGCGTGTCGAGGTCATCGGGGGCGGGCGGACAGCATGTGAACAAGACATCGTCGCGCGTGGAAATCTTCTGGAACGTTTCCGGATCACGCGCGTTGACCGATGAGCAACGCTTGCGACTTCGGGAGAAGCTCGCATCGCGGCTCACGACGGAGGGGAGCATCCGCGTCGTCGCGAGCGACATGCGGAGTCAGAGCCGCAATCGCGAGCTGGCGGAAGAACGACTCGCCGATCTCGTGAGACGTGCCCTCATTGTTCCCCGGAAGCGAAGGGCGACGAAGCCAACGAGGGCGTCAAAGGAAGCGCGGCTCGACTCGAAGAAAAAACACTCTACCAAGAAACGCGATCGCCGGGATACTCCGTTGGACTGATCGACGGTACCAGTGGCGGCTCAGTAGATTTCTGCCGATCTCCTCACCCGCCTCCCACTCCCTTCATTGAACGACGGACGCAAGCACGCTTCGCGTGCGCAGATACTCGCTGCGTTTGCTTCGATCTATCTGGTCTGGGGATCGACTTACCTCGCGATCAGATACGCTGTCGAGACAATTCCACCGTTCCTCATGGGCGGAATTCGTTTCCTGATCTCCGGCGCGATGCTGTACGCGTGGGCGCGATCCCGCGGAGCGTCGAGGCCGACGCGTCTCCACTGGCGCAACGCGATCATCGCGGGCGCCTTCCTGCTGCTGGGAGGGAATGGAGCGGTCGTGTGGGCGGAGCAGTTCGTTCCGTCGGGCCTCACCGCCCTGCTCGTGTCGATTCTTCCCTTCTGGCTCGTCATCATCGAGTGGGTGAGGCCGGCGCGCCGGCGCCCGAGTAGCGCCGTCCTGGGTGGATTGATTCTCGGCTTCATTGGAATCATCGTGCTCGTGGGGCCGGCGGAAGTCGGCGGTCACGGCGTCGTAAGTCCGCTTGGCGCACTGGTGCTGATTCTCGGCTCCCTGTCCTGGGCGATCGGCTCCTTCTGGTCGCGTGACGCTGAGTTGCCTGAGTCCGGACTGCTCACCACGGGCATGGAGATGCTAGGCGGCGGCGTGCTGCTGCTGATCGTTGGGGCGGTCACGGGCGAGCTCTCTCAATTCCACATTCATCGCATCTCGAATGCGTCCGCCGTCGGCCTGATTTATCTCATCACTTTCGGATCTCTCATCGGATTCACGTCGTACATCTGGCTGCTCGACAAAGTGTCTCCGGCAAGGCTCGGAACGTATGCGTACGTCAATCCGATCGTGGCTGTGTTGCTCGGCTGGGCGATTGCGGGCGAGACGTTGTCGGTTCGGACTGGTATTGCGGCCGCGATCGTGATCTGCGCGGTTGCATTGATCACGACCGCGCGGAGTACCGCAACAGCCCATAGCGGATGATCTGAATGAACAACTCAGCAATTGGCTTTATCGTCACAACGCTGGTGGTTGCGACCGCCTGCACTCTGCCTCGCGCCAATGTGAATGCCGGTGTACTACGTACGCATCAAACAGGATGGAACGACTGCGCCGCTCCACTCAGCCATCGCAAAACTCAAGGCTTTTCCTCAGGTGACTGAAGCGACTCCTGATTTGAGTCTCGCTGGCACTCCCCATCAAATGCGCTAAGCAAATGGAAGCCTATGCAACAGAATTGTTACAGACGCTTCGTTCGTAAACATCCGCTTTGTACTTGACGGACGTTGTAGGCACGCATTACTCAGTAGAAATCCGGACGTCACATCGCTCCGGCTCGAATCGCATGCGAAGGCCTTAGACCGCGTATTCGTAATTGAAACGCAAACTGCGCATGGAGATGACCGAATGCCCTATCTCGATCGCCGTCGCTTTCTTGGTGCTGCCGCCGCAAGCATTGCCGCGGGCCAGCTGGGTCTTCTCATTTTTCCCAGGAGGTTGGAAGCTATGACTGGAGGAATGACTGAAACTCCGACTGATGTTGCACGACAGATCGGCAGTGCTCCCGAGATTCGTCCATTCCACGTGAGTTTTCCGGAGGAGCAACTCACCGATTTGCGCCGACGCATCAAAGCGACAAAATGGCCTGAGAGGGAGACCGTCGCTGACGATACGCAGGGTGTGCAGCTGGCGACGATGCAAGCGCTCGCGAGCTATTGGGCGGATAATTACGACTGGCGGAAAGTCGAAGCCAGGCTGAACTCGTTTCCGAACTTCATCACCAACATCGATGGACTGGACATTCACTTCATCCACGTCAAATCGAAGGAAAAGAACGCGCTGCCGATGATCGTAACGCATGGCTGGCCTGGCTCCGTCATCGAGCAGCTAAAAATCATCGATCCGTTGACCAA
>JADGQU010000039.1 GCA_017881545.1 Gemmatimonadaceae bacterium | reverse complement strand
CGGGAAAAATACTCGACCGGCGAAGCGAGCTTGGTGGCCGCCTTGATGCCGGCGGTATCGATCAGCCGGAAGGGATAGAGTTTGCCGTCGCGGCCCTCGAACTCGAAGCCGAGTTCGACCGAGTCGCGAGTCGTGCCGGGTTGCTGTTTTGAAGCGGAGCATTGAGGGTAAAACTCGAGCCACTGACGGACCACGTGCCATTGCTCACGAATGCGTCGGTTCGTGTGGAACCGCCCGTAGCGGTAATAAGAAAATTGTTCGTTTCGACGAATGTCCCGTTATTGTCCAGCACAATGTTACCGTCTGTCACGACGAACGTGCCGCCATTCGGCTCATTCGGAAAGTTCGGATCGCCCGCTTGGACTACGAACGTGGCGTTTGGCATGCCGTGTCCCGCATAGACGGTCAGCTGGTATGTACCGGCAAAGTTCTGCATCGGGTTGAAGATGTTGTTGTCGGTGCACGCGGCGAACAACAACGGAGTCGCCACCGTGAGACCCAGTAGCAGCCTCGAGTTTCTTGTGAGCATATTGCCTCGCGCGTTATATGGTTGAAGGAGAGGAGCCGCTGAACGCGCGCGGCCCTGGTACAAATTGTATGCAATTCCCGTACGTAGTATCCACCACCGAACCACCTATGTTCCCTGTACGCCCCAGAGTAAAAGTCTGCTGCATCGCATCCGAAGAAGAAGCCGCCCTGGCGGTGCGAATGGGCGCCTCGGCCCTGGGCCTGGTGTCGCGAATGCCGAGCGGACCTGGCCCCATTCCCGAGTCCCGCATCAGGGATATTGCGGAAACCGTGCCGCCGGCCGTCGCGACCTTCCTGCTGACGTGCGAGACGACAGCCGAGCCAATCATCAGGCAACAACGATTCTGCCGAACGTCGACTTTGCAGCTCGTTGACGCGGTCCAGCCCGGCGTTCACGCGCGATTGCGCGATTCGCTGCCCGGGATTTCCATCGTCCAGGTGATCCACGTGCGCGACAGCGATGGTGAAGGAGCGTTGAAGGAATCGGTCGCAGTGTCCTCGTCAGTGGACGCAATTCTTCTCGATTCCGGGAATCCGTCGCTCTCGACAAAAGAGCTGGGAGGAACGGGCCGCGTGCACGACTGGGACGTGAGCAGGAGAATTCGCGACTCCGTGGACGTCCCCGTTTTTCTGGCCGGGGGACTCAATCCCGGGAATGTCGGCAAGGCGATTACGCAAGTCGCGCCGTTCGCGGTCGACGTTTGCAGCGGATTGCGCACCAACGGAACGCTGGACGAAGCGAAGCTTGCTGCCTTCATGCGCGAAGTTATGCTCGGAGCACAAGGCTGATCACGCGCCCCCTTTCACGTTGACGGGCGATTGCAAAATCGGCCAACAACGATGACCTGGTAACAAGTAAGTAAACCTGAAAACAGCTGCTCCCTGACGTCGCGCCGACATTTCCGGCTCGCACAAAACGTCCTTCACCGCGCACAACAAGTCACTCGCCCCGAACGTGGGTTCTCCCACCCTGGAGTGGGTCGTCACCACACATGAATGACGTACCTTGCACCAAGTCGCGGGACAGTCGTTCGCGGCTAAACGTCAAAGGAGGACTTATGACAACACGTCGAACTCAGTACATGAGGCCGCTTGCCGGCATTGCAGCCCTTTCCATCCTTGCTGCGTGCTCGAGCGATCTCACCGGTGGCAACAAGCATCCTGTGCAACTCTCGTTCACGACCAATGCGACCGTATCGGCAGCAGCGAATCGCGTTGCGGCCGATCTGATAGTGGGCCCGGCCAATGAGCTTGTCATTCAGAAGGTTCAGCTCGTTTTCCGGAAGATCGAGCTCGATCGTACCGGCGCCGCGGATTGCGTCGCTGAAAATGAATCGGGCGACGACCATCCAAACATGGGCGGCGAATGCGAAGATGTGATGTTGACTCCGCTGCTCGTCGATGTACCCGTCGATAACGCGCTTCACCCGGTGATCAACATTCCGCTCACCGCCGGCACTTTCAGCCAGCTCGAAGCCAGGCTCGGTCCGGCGAGAGCCACCGCGACCGACTTCAACACCGCGAATCCGAATCTCGTCGGAAAGAGCGTTCGCGTAGAAGGCACGTTCAAGGGAACTCCGTTCGTGTTCACGTCGTCGGTGAATGCCAAGCTGGAAATGGAGTTCAATCCCGCGCTGATTATCGATGAGACCACCAAGAACGCGACGGTCGCCATCGATGTGAGCAAATGGTTCCTGAATTCCACCGGCCAGGTCATCGATCCGACCACCGGAACGCAGGGTGACAACACCTCACAGATCGAGAACAACATCCGCCGCTCATTCCATGCTTTCGAAGATGACAGCGAGCGCGGTGAAGATCATCACGAAGGTCATAACGGACAAGGCAACGACGGCGGGCAGCACTAAGCCGACGTCGGGGGTAGCAGGTACCTCGTCGGCCTGCTATCCCAGCCACCCCGCTCCATACAGATTCAATAAATGCAGCTATTCGCTTCGTCCTCGTTCGCGCCTCCAGAAAGTCTCCGCCTAAGGCGCGATAGGGCGGAGCGGATCCTCAACGGCCTCCGGGCCGTTGTCGTGTTCCTGCTCACCGCATCGGCGCTCATGTACGCGCCGCACCTCTCGCAGGCGCTCAACACCGCCAATGTCCTGGTG
This sequence comes from Gemmatimonadaceae bacterium, assembly GCA_017881545.1. Classification (GTDB taxonomy): domain Bacteria; phylum Gemmatimonadota; class Gemmatimonadetes; order Gemmatimonadales; family Gemmatimonadaceae; genus UBA4720. The sequence continues at coordinate 9,337 of JADGQU010000039.1, read as the reverse complement.
CTGGGCCCAATGCTGCTCTGGACCGTCGCGCAATACCTGATATGGTATCGCCGCCCCGAGCTTCCAGACTGGCTATCCGCAGTGAATCCGATCGTCGACGTCACCGCGGTGACCGCGATCATCGGCGGCTACGCGGTGGCACAGTCGGGCGTGCTAGCGCTCCGGTCCCCGATCTTCCTGATGTATTTCGTGGTGCTGGCTGGACGTCCCGTTGCCTCATCCGTCCGGAAGGCCGCATTGATCTCAGTCCTCGCCTTTGCGGAGTACCTGGTTCTTCTCCTCTGGCTCGGCGCGAGCCACCGCGTGCCGCTGGTGGTCAATCCGATCGATGCGGTTCAGCAGGCCCGCATCACCCCGCTCGACGAAGCAGCGAAGCTCATATTTCTCGGCGTCTTCGGCACCGTCTCGACGTACGCCACTCACTGGGTGGAGCACCTCGTGCGCGAAGCAAGCAAGGAATCCGCCGAACGCCAGCGTGTAGTGACGCGACTCGTCCAGTCGGAGCTCGACACTCTCAAGCTCCAGCTCAATCCCCATTTTCTCTTCAACGCGCTCAACAGCGCGATGGCCCTGATTGCAACAGATCCTCCGGCGGCCGAGCGAATGGTTTCGGAGCTGAGCGATTTTCTGCGATTGGTTCTATCGACGTCGAGCGAGCAGGAGGTCCCGCTCGAGCGCGAGCTCGGGCTTCTCGACCGGTACGTGGCGATTCAGCGCGTGCGCTTCCAGGATCGGCTCACCGTCAACACCAACATCGAGGACGGCGTTCGCGGCGCGCTCGTTCCCAGCCTGCTGCTCCAACCCCTGGTGGAGAATGCCATCCGCCACGGCATCAGTCCCAGGGCGGGCGCGGGTTATGTTCAGGTTACGGCAAGACGACTGGGGGACAAGCTGTCGATTACAATTCTCGACGATGGTGTCGGAGTGCGCGCACGCCGGTCGCGCGAACGCTCGCGCGGAACAGGCCTCGGACTGACGAATACGATCACCCGGCTCATCCACCTCTATGGCGAGAACCACGAGTTCGAGAGCGGCCCTCGTGACGAGGGCGGCTACGCGGTCCGGATCGCGATTCCCTTCAGGCTCGGCCGTCTCTCTCCGGCGCGGAGCGGCGCCCATGTTGAAGGAAATCTTCCGGCGGCGATCGAGGCATGACCGAACAGACTCTGCGTGTTCTGGTGATCGACGACGAGACGCTCGCGCGCCAACGGCTTTGCTCGCTGCTCGCGCAGGCCCCCGATGTCGAAGTAGTCGGCGAGTGCCAGAACGGACTCGAGGCGGTCGCGGCGATACGCGCGCAGCAGCCCGATCTGGTGTTCCTCGACGTGCAGATGCCTGAGCTGGATGGATTCGATGTCATCTCCGAGGTCGGCACCGACAAGATGCCACCGGTCATCTTTGTCACCGCCTTCGACGACTACGCTGTTTCAGCCTTCGAGTTCGGCGCGTTCGACTACCTTCTCAAGCCCGTCGATCACGTGAGATTCCACCAGACACTCGACCGGGCAAAAAAGAGACTCAAGGAATCACCGCAGACGAGCGTGTCGTCGCAGCTTGCCGCGCTCATGAAGTACGTCGGGCAGCTCGACGCGCCGAAGAACAGGATCGGCGTCAAGGTGAACGGGAAGATCCTCTTCCTCGACCCCGACGAAATCTTCTGGATTCAGGCGCGCGACGACCTGGCGAGAATCCATCTCGCCGAAGTCGCGTACGATGTGCGCGAGCCGCTGAGCAGGCTCGAGGCGCGCCTGCCCAGCAATAGGTTCCTGCGCGTTCACCGGTCGACGATCGTGAATACGGCGCAGGTGCGCGAGGCACAGCCGTTTGATCAGGGAGACCAGCTCCTGATTCTGCGGAACGGCAAGCGCATCACGACCGGGCGAAGCTATCGGAAGGCAGTGCAGGAATTTCTGAAGCGCGCCACATGAGATTCATCCTGGCGGCTGAGGACGGCGGAATTCCGCTAGTTCTTTCCCGCCCTGAGGGCGCGGATCGTGGCACCAAGCTGGTCGATCTCGCGTCCGTACTCCGACCAATTGCCCGCTCGCTGGGCGGCGATCGCGCGGTCGTAGTGCGTCTGCGCCTCCCGAAGAAGCGCGCTGGCAGCAGTGGTGGACGCGGCACCGGCGGCCGGAGCCGCTCCGCCCCCAACTACTGACGGCTCGACTCCAAGCGCGCTGAGCGAATCCTGCACATTGGTTCGCGCTTGCGCCGCTGCACCCGAGCCGAACAGAGCGTTGAGCCCTTCCTCCAGCGTCTCGCCCATCACGACCCTGTTCTCGTGCGCAACCACCACGCGCTTCAGCTCGGGAATGTTGCCCCCCTCGGCGCGAAGGTAGATCGGCTGCACGTAGATGAGTGATTCCTCGATCGGAATCACCAGCAGCTCGCCCCTTATTACCTCCGAGCCTTTCTGATCCCACAGCGTGAGCTGCCTCGAGATATCGGTGTCCTGATTGATGCGATTCGCGATCTGCTTCGGCCCGTAAACGAGGCTCTGCTTGGGGAACCGGTACACCGAGAGCTTTCCGTAATTCTCGCCGTCCATCCGCGCCACCATCCACGCGGCGAGATTGTCCTTCCCCCGCGGTGTGAAGGGCGTCATGAAGATGAACTCGGGATTCTTTTCTCCGGGCAGGCGCATGATGATGTGGCGCATGAACGGATTCTCGTTCGTAGCCTTGTTGAGGCCGCCCGGGATCTGCCACTGATCCTCGCGATGGTAGAACGCATCGGGCTCGGTCATGTGATACGTCGCGTGCAATGCAGTCTGGATCCTGAACAGATCGCCGGGATAGCGAACGTGTCTCCGGATGTCCGCCGGCATCGCGCTGATCGGCTTGAAGATTCCGCCGAAGATTTTCGCGTACGTCTGGATAACCGGGTCGTTCGGCTCCGCGATGTACGCGTCAACCGTTCCATCGTAGGCGTCGATCACAACCTTTACGCTGTTCCGCATGTAGGTGGTTCCATCCGGCGTGGGCTGCGCGTACGGATAGGCATCGCTCACAGTGTAGGCATCGAGGATCCATTTCAATTGCCCGGCGTCGGTGATTACGAGGTACGGATCGGCGTCAAAGTCGAGAAATGGCATCGCGGTCGTCGCGCGCTCCATGATGTTGCGCCGGTAGAGAACTCTCGCGCTTCCCTTGATGTCATCGGAAAGAAGGATCTTGAGCGAGCCAAACTGGAACGCGTACAACACTCGCCTTAGGAATGATCCGATGGGGACCCCACCACGGCCGGTGTACTTGGTGTAGATGTTCTGGTCGCCCGCGGGATAGTCAAACTCCTGCTGTCCCGTTCCGACGAAGACGTATTCGTTGGTCAGCTCGCCATAGTAGACCTGGGGGCGGGTGAGCTTGATCGAGACCGTCGACACCGGCGGCACATCCTTGATGAAGAGAACGGGCAGGCCTTCGCTGGTCACCTGGTTCACGGGAGCCATGGTGACGCCCATTCCGTGCGTGAAAGTCAGCCTCGAATTGATGAATGTCCGGGTGGGAAGCGACGCGGAATTCAGCTCGCGCGCCGCGATGTGAACCTGTCGGTACTTGCCATCGATCATGTAACGGTCGTCGTCCGAGGACACGAAGTCGTAGTACGTCCGAATCTCCTGGAGCTGCTTGAACGTCTGCATCAGCAGATCGCGCTCCCAGAGCCGCACGTTATCTACGGTGGCCGCGTTCGCCTTTATGTTCGCATTCGTGAGCTGCACTTCGCCCGAGAGGTCCCTGCCCTCGACCTTGTCCAGCCCCCACGCGTTGCGGGTGGCCTCGATGTGTCGCCTGATGTAAGGCGTCTCCCGCGTCAGCTCGTTGGCCGAGACGACGAGCTTCTGGAACGCGGCCGGCACTATCCCGCGGGCCAGCACGCTCACTGCCAGGTAGAAAACGGTCGCCGAGACGGCGGACCAGACGAGTTTGTCGCGCGCGATTCCGAAGAGGACCCACGCCGCCGCGAGGATTCCCGCGACCGCGGAGATGTAGAGTCCCGGCAGCGTGATATGAATGTCGGTGTAGCTGGCGCCCGTGAGTGGGCCGGTGGTCGAGAAGAGAAGCCCGGACGTGTCGACGATCCACGTGCGCAGCGCCAGCAGCACGAACACCAGCGCCAGGAGTAAACCGAGATGACGCGCTGCCCTCGGCTTGGCCGACGCGCGGCGCGGAGGCAGCGTGATTTCGTTCCGCAGCCAATACATGGCGGCCGTCCCGACGAACGACAGCAGCGTCAGCGTTGTCAGTGTGCCCAGCACTCCCGATATCAGGGGGAGGCGAAAGAGATAGAACGAGATATCGCGGTTGAAGAGCGGATCCCGCGCTCCGAGCGCCACGCCGTTCATTCCCTTGAGAATCGTCAGCCACCAAGCGGAGAGCGAGACCGCCGTCAAGAACGAAAGAAGAATCGCGGCGGGGAAAAAGAGTTTCGTGAACATCCGCGAGATATCGACGGTCACGCCGTCGCCGCGATTCACGAACAGCACTGGGAAGCCGGTCCCGGCGCCGCGCGCCATCCGCACATTGCCGTAGAACCAGGCGAAGGTGAAAGCACCACCCACAATGAAGAGTCCGATCCGCCAGATCAGCGATGTGGCGAAGACCGTCTGAAAACCGACTTCCTTGAACCAGAGCCAGTCGGTGAAAAAGCTGGCGAGCCAGGGAACGATGATGAGCGCAAAGAATACTGCGGCGACGATCCACAACACGATCCGCCGAAACGAGGGCGGGAGTGGAGGCAGGCGCCCGGGCGCGGGGCGTTCAAATGGAATGCTCATGCTGACGAAGAACATGCAGCACGGAGCCCAGGAACACAAAAGGGCATCCGACCGGATGCCCTTTTTGTCATGAGATTCTGCTGGTTAGGCGACTCTTCGAGCCAGTCGCCTAAGCTCGGGTCACGATCGAGGAGTCGCGCCCTTTGTCGTGATCAAAACGACCCCGTACGACGCGTCCGGGCCGTACTGCTTGAGCGCGACATGTCCCTTGATCACGCGGACCGCCGCGATCTGGTCGTCGGCCAGCGTCGGCACCTGATCGCGCTGGAGGCGCACTCCGTCCACGACGAATAGAAGTGGAACCTGCGGCAGGTCGGAGGTAGCCGCGCTTGCAACGCGTCCCGTAGGCTGCGGAACGGGGGTGCGCTCCACGGTGCAGGCGGCGCCGGTAGCGCCGAGGGCGAGGATGAGTGTCAGATGAGCGAGCTTCATATTTTCTCGAAGGCGGTGTCCAACCTCAGCTGTAGCATTGGCTGTGCCACGGCCTTGACTGAGCGAAACATATGGTCAAGCTCATCCATTGGCAAGCTCACGGCTTCCAGGTCCCTTTTGCTACCGCTGAGACGAAGGAATCCAGACCGGCCGGGGGAAAGTCGATCGTCTTGCCCTGTTCGGCGCTCATATAGGCCGCCATGAGGATCTTCACGACCTCGAGACCGTCGTCAAAAGTGAGCATCGGCTTCTCACCGCTCAGGAACGCGCGGGCCATGTGACGGTTCTCGGCACTGTACCCGTAAGCCGACGCCTCTTCCGAGACTACGGGCATCAAGCCCATCTCGGCGTTCTGCTTTTCCACCAAATCCTCACCCGCTTTCCCTCTTACTTCTCTGCTGAAAAACATCTTCAGGCTCGAGTCGAGTGTGTTCCACGACATCGAGTACTCGGGCCCCAGCAGTTCCGCCGACAGCCGGAGGCCCGCCCCTATGAACGCCCACGAGGTCGTTACCTCGCCGACAAGCGGCTCGCCCTCCTCGGACTCGTACTCTATTGTGGCACGGGCGAAATCTTCGGACGGATGGTTGGTGTAATCAACTTCCTTTCCCATCGTTTCCGAGAGCTGCTTGGCGTATTTGGGGCGTGACCACTTGAGGGATGCGATGTGGGCGCTGATCCGGACCGGCTTGATGGAAGAGCGCGGAGACCCCGGCTTGGTGAGGAGATGCCGCACCACTTCGACGGAGTGGCACATCATGTCGTTGAGGACTCCGCCGCCCTGAAGCGACCCCTGCCAGAACCATGGCATGTGCGGGCCGCTGTGCTCCTCAGCCGCCCGGGCCAGGTATGGGCGACCCGTCAGGGAGGCGCCACGGGCCCATATCAGCTCGCGGCCGCGGGTGATGTCGGGGGAGAATAGCTGGTTTTCCAGGTACCCGGTGCTCAGGCCGACACTGCGCGCAAGCTCGGACACTTTCTTTGCTTCGGCCACGTTCCGCGCAAGCGGCTTTTCGCAGGCGATGCCACGGAGGGTTCCGGCGCCGCTCTTGATCGCCCCGACTATCTCTTCGATGTTCGCGACCCGCGCCTGGTTTGGACCGCACACCCAGAGCGCATTGATCGCCGGATCGGCGACCATGTCCTTGATGGATTTGTACGGACGCGCCTCGCCGACGTCGAGCTCGCGCGCCAACGCCGCCGAAGAAGCCGCGTTCTTCTCGTTCGGACTCCAGACTCCACGGACATCGATCTCCCGGACCGATGTCAGCGACTGAATATGAAAGCGGGCGTTGAAACCGCTTCCCACGAAACCGATGCCAAGTCGTTCTGAGCTCATGTCTTTAGCCGAAGGGGTTCGCGGTCAGTGAATCAATCGGGCGTGAGGCGCTGCTTCTTTCTGTCGAACTTTGCGTATGTCACGCCCAGTTTCTTGAGTGCGGCCGGAGGGCACCCGTTCCAATCGGGCACGAAGAGATTGCCTTCATACTTGAGATCCTTCACGCCGACCCTGCTGGACCAGAATCCGGACGCCGTCATGTCGCGGAACCGGTTGAAGAAGCTGACTCCATCCGTCATGGCTGGGGTCGCGCGCTCAGGCCACGCAATGTCGTTGAGGATTGCTTCGCGCTGCGATGCTGTCGCGTCGGCGAACGCCTTTCCGAACCTGGTATTCGATTGGGCATTGATCCAGGCGAGTCCGTCCCGCATCCACTTCTGTGCGTTCGGCCGATCGGTCATCGTGAAGTCCATGAACTCGGGAACGCCGGCATCGCTGGCGTTACCCGATCTCTCGTCGCGAGGGATGATCATGTCCGCGAGGATGCGCGCTGTCCTGAATTCCGCCGCCGTGAAGAATTTCGGCGCGAACGGAGTCCCTTCCGCTGCCGCGCCCAAAGCATTGTCGACGAAACGGCGAACTTTCTCCTGTTCGGCCGTCGGCCAGCTCAGAAATGCGGCGACTGGAAGCGCCGCCAGAAGCTGGACGGCATCGCGCCGGCTTATCTCCTTTCCGGGCACTGCGTCTTCGGCCGCGAGCTGCGGGGAGTCTTCGCACCCGCCGTTCTCGTCCTCTTTCTGTGTGTCTTGCATTGAACTCTTGTCTCGGTTCGACATCAGAGTGCCCCCCGCTTCCGCTCTTGCGCGATGAATTCGCTCGTCCGCATCGCGAGCGCGAGTATGGTCCACGTCGGATTCTTGTCCGCCTGCGAGACGAACGGGCCGCCATCGGTTACGAACAGATTTTTCACATCGTGCGCGCGGCAGTTGGCGTCCAGCACCGACTTCGACGGATCGGCACCCATGCGAACTGTCCCCAGCTCGTGGATGATCTCGCCGCCGCGCGCGATCCCGTACCCCCTCAGCTGCTCCGGCATCCCGTCGAACACCTGACCACCCATCTCCGCGATCAACGCACGGAAGGTCTGTTGCATGTGACGAACCTGGTTGAACTCGTAGTCGGTCCACTGCCAGTGGAAGCGCAGCACAGGAATTCCGTACTTGTCCTTCACGACCGGATCGATCTCGCAATAGCTCTTGTCGTTTGGAATCATCTCTCCACGACCGGCGAAATAGACCTGGGCGCCGTAGTAGCGGCGGTAGTCTTCCTTGAGGGACTTTCCATATCCGCCACCGCCGGGATAGCGCTGGATCCCACCCATGAATCCGTAACTGGGCGGATTCAAGCCGCCACCGACTTCGATGTGGTAGCCACGGGGAAAATCGAGCTTCTTGTTGTCGACCCACCACGGCATGTAGATGTGGTTGCCACCCACGCCGTCTTCGTTGTGCGGAACGTGATCCACCATCTTGGGAATGAAGCCCCCGACATCGGTCCCGGTGGTATCGGTGAGATACTTCCCGACGGCTCCGCTCGAGTTGGCGAGGCCGTTTGGAAACTGCGGAGACTTGGAGTTGAGCATCAGACGTGCGGTCTCGCACGCGCTCGCGGCAAGCACTACCACTCGCGCGTCCGCATGTCTTTCCGCTCCACTCTTCGTATCGATGTACGTGATGCCGCTGGCCAGTCCCTGATTGTTGAGCGTGACTTCGCGGGCCATCGCATGGGTCACCAGAGTCAGTCGTCCGGTCTTGAGCGCCGGAGCGATCAGCACGTTTGTCGACGAGAAATTCGAATTCGTCTTGCAGCCGCGGCCGCACTGTCCGCAGTAGTGGCACGCCATGCGGCCATTGTGCGCCTTCGTGATCACCGAGAGACGCGAGGCAACGCACCAGATGTTGAGCCGGTCGGCCGCGTCCTTCACCATCAACTCGTAGCAGCGCGGCGGAGGAGGCGGCAGAAAATGGCCGCCCGGATGGTTCGGCAGATTGTCGTTGTTGCCGAAGACTCCGATCAGCTTGTCGATTTTGTCATAGTACGGGGCGATGTCCGAGTATGCGATCGGCCAGTCGTCACCAAGCCCGTCGCGGCTCTTCGCCCTGAAATCCTCGGGGCCGAATCGAAGCGAGATGCGCCCCCAGTGATTGGTGCGGCCACCGACCATTCGCGCGCGCCACCACCTGAATTCGGTGCCCTCGGCGTTGGTGAACGGCTCTCCGGGAAGATCCCACCCGCCGATGCAGGCGTCGAATTCACCGAAGGGATGATCCGGAGTTGACGCTCCCCGGCGCGGCGACTCGTATGGCATCTTGAGCATCGCCGAGTCCGTGGTGTTGTCCCACGGGCCGCCTGCTTCGAGGAGGAGTACGTTGGCGCCGGCACGGGTGAGCACGTAAGCGGCCATTCCTCCGCCCGCACCAGACCCCACGATACAGACGTCGTACGTCTTCCGCTGTGGCAATGGGAGCGGGAAGGAGCCCAAAGTCATCGAAAATCCACCGTTGAGGACACGGGAAACTACGACCCGCCGTGGCGGCGCACTAGGCCCGGTGGATATCATCTTTGTGATGGCGACATGAGGGTTTTTGCACCCAAAATCAAGCGGGATTTCCTGGCTGTAGAGGTGACGGAAGAGGTCGGGAAGCAGTCTTTCTACCGAACGAAGTACTCACGCCCAACCCTTTTCGCGCGTGCCCCAGCCATACACAAACGACAGCGCGAATCTCTACCGCATCGAGACGGCCCGAAAGCCGGTCATTCTCACGATGCTGGGCGGCGAAGAGTTGAAGGGA
>JADGQU010000247.1 GCA_017881545.1 Gemmatimonadaceae bacterium | reverse complement strand
GCAGATCCGTAAGGCCGTGGGCGAGGTCGACAGCGCATACGCCGACCGGCAGAACCGGCTCACCGAAATCGGCGTCGAGTTGAAGGAGCTGAATGGCGAGGCCGCGGAGGTGAACGCCGAACTCCGCAGCCTCGGCGGCCGCCGGAACAACATTCCCAAGAAGAACCTGGACCTGCGTCAGGTGCTGTCCGGTGATCTGGGCGTCACCGAGGACGAACTGCCCTTCGCCGTGGAGCGTCTTGAAATGCTCGAGCGCCCATTGGTGCGCCTGCGGCGTGCGAGTAGTCAACATCTCCGCCGTCAACCTTTGCCGCGCATAGGGCGCTGGCTTCAACGGAAAGGGCTGGGTCTGGGCCGCGACTTCGCCCGCGACCGTGCTTCGCGGCACGCGACGGTACTCGATCGGGAACAGCGGGTCACCGTTGGAGCGATCGAACAGGAACACGAAGCCATGCTTGGTAGTCTGCGCCACCGCATCGATGTTCCTCCCATCACGCTTGACCGTCACGAGCGTCGGGGGCGACGGAAAATCGCGATCCCAGATGTCGTGCTTGACGCCCTGGAAATGCCAGATGCGTTTGCCGGTTGCCGCATCGAGCGCCAGCAGGGTGTTGGCGAACAGATCGTTGCCGACGCGGTTGGCGCCGTAGAAATCCGAAGCGGCTGATCCGGTGGGGACGTAGACGATCCCGCGTTTCGCGTCGACCGCCATCCCGGCCCAGTTGTTGGCCGCTCCCGAGTACGTCCAGGCATTCGTCGGCCACGTCTCGTAGCCGAACTCGCCAGGACGCGGAATGGTGTGAAACGTCCAGCGAAGTTGTCCGGTGCGGACGTCGTAGGCGCGGATGTCCCCGAGCGATGCGGGCAGGCTCTCGGACGTCCGGCCGCCGACGATGTAAAGATCCTTGTAGATGATGCCCGGCGTGGTCAGGCTGACTGACTGCTGCTCGGGATCGCGGTCCAAATCGTAGTGAAGGTCGATGCGCCCGCCACGTCCGAAATCGTTGAAGGGTTTTCCGCTGGCGGCGTCAATCGCGAAGACGTAGCGGCCAAACCCAGCGAGCAGCCGCTGCTCACGCCCGTCTGTCCAGTAGGTGAGCCCGCGACCAGCGCCGCGCTCTCCCGATTGCCACGACCACTTCAATTTCCCTGTCGCGCCGGCGAGCGCCACGACGCTACCGCCGGGAGTGACGGTGAACAGGATACCGTTGACGACGATCGGCTGCGCCTGAAATCGTCCGTTCGGCGTGGCGTCACCCGGATCGAATTGCCAGGCGATTTGCAACCGACCGACATTGGAGCGATCGATTTGCGTTAGAGCGGAGTAGCGCGTGCCTTCAGCGTTGCCACCGTAAGCCGGCCAATCGTGCGACGCGTCGTCGCTCTTCTGCGCACGCGCGCCAGCGGGAACGAATAGAAAGGCGAAAGCCACTATAATGGGCGTCTTCAATTGTAGTTGCAGATAGTTGCCTCGCACTCGTGGCAAAGCTGATCGTTTTCCGGTAGGAGGCCCGCGCGCGATTCCGCCTTCAATCAGGTGCAACGGAAGGCGTAAACTCCGCCAGTGCCTGCGGCGTACACTTTATCGCCCACCACGCTGAAGCGCGAGCTCATGCTCACCTTTTCGAATCGCGCGTCGATCGCACGGGATTCGTGCGATCTTCTGTCGACAAGGAAAGCGTGCCCGCCGGCGAACTCAAGTGGAATCAGAACCTTTGGGCAGGCGTCGACCGAGCCAAGGGCATTACCGTCTCCGATGACCCGCCAGAGAACCGCGCCGGTTTTCGCGTCGACCGCGTAAACCTGTGTGTCGGCTGAGGCTGCGAATACCGTATCGCCTACAAGGACTGGCGTTGCTTCGGCGCTGATGAATCCGCTTCCATCCTTAGCGGTTCGCCAGACTTCCTTGCCAGTCTGTAGATCGATGGCGAAGAGTGCGTGATAGTAATCGTCGTTGACGACAGCGAGCCGATCAGTCAGAAGTGCGCGCCCCTGAAATCCTCCCTTATCTCCTGAAGTAGTGTAAGTCCAGATCACCGCTCCGGTCTGGCGATTGAGCGCGACTAGATCTCCAACCAGTGGCACGCTGTTGCGGGTCAGCCATCTGACCGTGGTTGCATAGACGGTGTCGCCGCGAATCGAGATACCCCATATCCGCGTTGGTCCGCCGGCGCCCGGAGTAATGTCGGTCGCCCAGCGTACAGCGCCCGTTTTGGGATTAACGGCGTAAACCTTGTGATCGCGCCCCCCATAGAACCACGTGTGGGAGTCATATGCGCTCTCGCCGTTACTTAGCGCGGCATTGATGGAGTCGGTTCGCGTCCAGAGAACGCGGCCTGTCGCCACGTCGACACAGCCAACGGTGAGCTGATCGGCTACGCACGCGAAGCCATCACCGAGCGCAATGTTCGTCGCGAACGAGGACACGTTAGCCTGCCAGAGTTTCGCGGTCCACCGCAAAGCCCCGGATTCGGTGTCGAACGCCGCGAGGCCCTGATACGCGCCAAAGATTACGGTGTTGCCGGTGATAGCTGGAGCGCCTGGCCACCCGGCCACGTTGTGAGCCGGTGTGTTCCAAAGCAGCGACAATCCTGGGGCGTTAGCGGAATGCCGAAGATCGGAGCGACCACAACTGAAGGCGAGGATGCTGGCCACGAGCGGAGTCGCGGTCAGTAATTGTCTTGGTCGAGTGACATGGAGCACGTCAGAATGTAAAGCTTGCAGCTTCAAGATAGACAGGCTGCGGCTGTCTCATCGATGGCGTTATCTGCTAAGTCTCTCGCCTCGAGGATAATACACCGCCCTCACGGCACTATCGGCAGGACGATGTGTGACGGCAGCGCCGGGGTTGAATACACGCGCTGCGTCGCTTTGATGAAATCGGCTGCCGTCGCCTGATAGATGCTCGGCACGAAACGTTGTGGATTGCGGTCGATCAGCGGGAACCAGGTCGATTGCACCTGAACCATCAGTCGATGGCCCTTGAGAAAGACGTGATCCCTGTCGCGCAGCGGGATCTTCCATTCGATCGCTGTGTTCGATGCGAGGGAGCGAGGATGCTCGTAACCGGAGTTGTAACGGCCCCGCTTGATCTCCATGGCAATCGGCAGCTGGTACCCATTCATCGATTGCGCGTAGGCGCGCGGCGCGGGACCGTTGTCGGCGTCCCATGCGTTCGCCTGCGCGTTCTCGGGATACACATCGATCAGCTTCACGACGAAATCGGCGTCCGTACCAGAGGTCGATGCGAAGATGTCGGCCGCTACCGCGCCCGTAATCGTCACGTCGTGATCGAGGGGCGCGCTCACGTACGTCAACACATCAGGCCGGCCGTCGACAAAGCGCTGGTCTGCGACCTCCCACGTTCGCCAGTCGCCTGCCGGGTATGTCGGAGAGATCGGCCGTTGCCGGTACGGTACGGGGTGAGCGGGATCAGAGGTGTACTCGCGGAACTGCGGGCGCGATCCAACGCCTGAAGTGGGCGGTGCATCGAACGACAGCGTGCCGTCGGCATGGAAATAAAGGTTGGTCGGTTTTGATGCGGCGGGCGGCCAGCTCTGATAAGTCTGCCAGCGGTTCGAGCCGGATTGAAACGTTGTTGCTCGCCAGGCCGGCTTCGCACCTCGCCCCCACAGGTAGTAGCGAAAGAACGGCGCCTCGATCGTCTCCCGAAATTCGCGCGCGGTCTCGTGTCCACCCAACGCGATGAGGCCGATGCTGTCACCCTTCGGCGATTGCCACTCGCCGTGGTACCAGGGACCCGCCACCATGAAGTTCGTGTGATTGGGATCGCTTTCGGCCGCGTGCCGAAAAATCTGCCACGGTCCCCACGGATCCTCCTGATCCCAGAATCCCGCGACGTTGAGATTCGGCACCGTTGAAGCGTGCAGCTGACTGACCCACGCCTCCTTTTTCCAGAACGCGTCGTAGTCGGGATGGGCGACGATGTCGTTCCAGTTTGGAATCGACCCGTGCAGAAATCTCGCATTGATGTTCGACAGCGGTCCGAGCGCGAGATACCAGGAATAGGCGTCGTAGACGTCGAATTCGAAGTGGGTGTTCTTGTTCTTGTCGGACTGCTCGAGCACGGCATACTCGAAGGCGTAGCTCTCCCGCAACGCGCCGTACCGATGGTCGTCGTCGTTCATCCATTGGTCGGCAGGCGATGCCTGCTCGCTCATCGCCTTGAGAGCGGGATGCGGGTGCAATAGCGCGAGGGCGGTAGTGAGACCGTCGTACGACACTCCGTACATTCCGACGCTGCCATTGTTGTTGCGGACGTTCTTCACCAGCCACTCGATGCTGTCGTAGGCATCCGTCGTTTCGTTGGTGGCCTTCGGATCCGCGAGGTCGACCTGAGACGTGAGCTTGAAGACTCCCTCGGATTTGAATCGCCCGCGCAGATTCTGGATGACGAAGATGTAGCCGTCCTGCGCCAGCTCCTTCCAGCTTGTCGGAACCTGGAGAAGTGGACCGCTCGGGACTCCGTACGGCGTGCGCCGGAACAGGATGGGGAGCGGGCCGGTCTTGTCGGTCGGCGTAAACACGACGGTTTGGAGCCGCACACCGTCGCGCATCGGAATCATCACTTCCTCGAAGGTGAACGCCGGTTTCGGCG
>JADGQU010000246.1 GCA_017881545.1 Gemmatimonadaceae bacterium | reverse complement strand
CGGTGTCGAACTTGCCGCAGTTCGCCGCCGCATTTGGGTGCAAGCCGGGCGATGCCATGGTCAGGCCGGATTCTGTAAGGCCGGTCATCTGGTAGCTGACGGCCGGCATCGCGAGCAGGAACGTCACGAAGTTGCAGTTGAGGGGGTGCCGGCCCAGCCGGCAGCCCCTCTGTCGTTCCGGTCGACGTGGCGCGTCCTCCGACCAAGCGACTAACTTGAAGTATGACTGCCCGGAGCTTCTTCTACCGGGAGACGGAAGGGATTCGCGTCACCGTGCGACCCGTCTATCTCCGCGACCACTCGGAGCCCTCTCAAAGCCACTACGTGTTCGCCTATTTCGTGCGAATCGAGAACGTCGGCAAGATGGCGGCGCAGCTCCTCACCCGCCGTTGGCTGATTCACGACTCCGTCGGCGAGGGTGTCGACACCGAAGTGATCGGTGAAGGCGTTGTCGGCGAGCAGCCGACGATCAACCCGGGGGCCGTCCACGAGTACCAGAGCTTCTGCATTCTGAAGTCGGGAGAGGGCTGGATGGAGGGGCACTACGGCTTCCTCCGGCAGGATGGAACGCCCTTCGAGGCGTCGATCCCGCGCTTCATACTCAGCGCTAGCGAGTCGACGAGCCTTCCATCCTGAGCCGCGCACGACAGTTGCTTCGCATCCGGCCGTGAGCCGCATCTACGACATCTCGGTGCCGATCAGGTCGGGCGGATTGGTATATCCAGGCAACCCCGAGATCGACATCGCCCTGCAACAGGCCGTTGCCAAGGGCGCAAGCGCCAACGTGTCGACGATACGATTCGGCTCGCACACCGGCACGCACGCCGATGCTTCGCGTCATTTCTTCGACGATGGCCAAACCGTCGACAAGATTCCGCTCGAGCGTTTGATCGGGCCCGCAATCGTGGTTGGTTTCGGCGACGACGTTCGCGCGATCGGCGCCGCGGAGCTCCGCGCGCACGATCTCAAGAATCACAAGCGAATTCTCCTTCGCACGCGTAATTCCGCGCTCCTCTCGCAAAAAGAGTTCGTAAAGGACTACACGTACCTGGCCCCTGACGGCGCTCAGTACCTGGTCGACAATGGCGTGGAGCTCGTTGGAATCGACTACCTGTCCATCGAACAGTTCCACTCCGGCCACCATCGCACGCATCGCACGCTTCTCGAGCGATCGGTGGTGATAGTCGAGGGTCTCGACCTGTCCGTGCCGCCGAGCGGAGAGTACCAGTTCATCTGCCTCCCGCTGAGGATCGAAGGCTGTGACGGCGCGCCCGCGCGCGCGGTGCTCATCGCGTGAAGGAAATCCGGCACATCTTCTTCGATATCGGCGGGGTACTCGGCTCGAACGGCTGGGACCATGAGCAGCGAGAGCGAGCGGTGGCGCGCTTCAAGCTGAGCTCCGAAGACTTTGAGTGGCGCCACAAGGAGGTAGTCGCCGAGTGGGAAGAGGGAAGAATCACGATCGACGAGTATCTCGAGATTGCGGTGTTTCATACCCCGAGGACGTTCACGCGTGATGAGTTCATTCAGTTCATGTACGCGCAGAGCGTCCCTGACGAAGCCACGATCGCGATCGCGCGCCATCTCTCGCGACAGTCAGGTTACACGCTGATGACCCTCAACAACGAAGCCGAAGAGCTCAACAACCATCGCATCGAGAAATTCGGAATCTCCCAGATCTTCGACGCATTTCTGTCGTCCTGCTGGCTCGGCGTTCGCAAGCCGATACGCAGGTTTTACACTCGCGGCCTGGGTATCGCTCAGGCGGAGGCCGCGACCTCACTCTTCATCGACGACCGTCCGCAGAATCTCATTTCTGCCGGCGCGCTCGGCATGAATTTGATTCAATTCAAATCGGCGGCACAACTTCGCTCCGACCTGGAGCGTTTTCTCAACCTGGAAATTCCCGGAGCATAGGCAATGCGCTTGGCGATGATCGGCCTCGGCAAAATGGGCGGCAACATGTCGGAGCGTTTGATGAAAGGTGGCCACGAGGTCGTCGTCTTCGATCGCACACCGGAAGTGGTGCAGAAGTACGTCGCGAAGGGAGCAACGCCCACGAGCACACTCGCCGAGGTCACGGCCAAACTCAAGAGTCCGCGCATCGTGTGGATCATGGTCCCCTCGGGAAAACCGGTGGACGACACGATCGCCGCGCTCGAGCCCGGCATGTCGAAGGGCGACGTGATAATTGATGGCGGCAACTCCAACTTCCACGACACGATGCGGAGAGCTGGCGACCTCCAGGCCAGGGGAATTCACTTCGTCGATTCGGGAACGAGCGGCGGCATCTGGGGCCTCGCGAACGGATATTGCCTCATGATCGGCGCGTCGCCGGAGGCGTTCAAACTCTGCGACCCGATCTTCAGGACCCTCGCTCCCCCCGACGGATACGCGCACATGGGACCGCCCGGCGCCGGGCACTACGTGAAAATGATTCACAACGGAATCGAGTACGGAATGCTCCAGGCCTACGCCGAAGGCTACGAGATTCTCCACGCGTCGAAAGCCTTCAAGCTGGACCTCCACAAGATCGCGGCGGTCTGGAATCGCGGCAGCGTCGTGCGCTCGTGGCTCAACGAGCTGGCGGAGACGGCGTTCGAGAAGGACGGGGAGCTGAGCGACCTGCGCGGTTACGTCGAAGATTCAGGCGAGGGACGCTGGACGGTGCAGGAGGCGATCGATCTGGACGTTCCGGCGCCGGTCATCACGCTTTCGCTGCTCACGCGGCTCCGGTCGCGGCAAGCCGATTCATTCTCGGCCAAGGTAATCGCTGCTCTGCGCAACGAGTTCGGCGGCCACGCTGTAAAGAAATCATGAGGACTCCGGTTGCGGTCCCGTTGATCCGCGCGCCTAGAAAGCGCGGAAACCGTGACAAGGCCGATCCATGCACGATGGTGATCTTCGGCGGGGCTGGAGACCTCACCAAGCGCAAGCTCATCCCGGCGATCTACTACCTGGCGGAACAGAAGCTATTGCCGGACAACTTCGCCCTGCTGGGCGTTGCGCGAGACGACAATACGGACGAGGGGTATCGCGCACTAATGCGCGAAGCGATGACCCACTCCGACGAGATCCACAAGGTCCACGACGACGTCTGGAAGTGGCTTTGCGAGCGGACTTTCTACGCCGGCGGCGATTTCTCGAAGGACGACGCCTACGTGAACATCGAGAAACGCCTCAAGGAGATCGAGGCGCGCTCGCCCGACCAGGAGCAAAACAGACTCTTCTATCTGGCGATTCCACCGAGCGTTTTCGAGACGACGCTCAAGCACCTCTGTGCGAGCGGGCTGGCCAAGCGCACCCACTCGTACGACGAGCGGCCGTGGACCCGCGTTGTGATCGAGAAGCCATTCGGCCGCAGCCTGGATTCGGCGATGGCCCTCAACCGTCTGGTGCTCGACGAGTTCGGCGAGCACCAGATCTATCGCATCGATCACTACCTCGGCAAAGAAAGCGTACAGAATATCCTCGTCTTCCGCTTCGCGAACTCGATCTTCGAGCCGCTGTGGAACCGCCACTACATCTCGCACGTGCAGATCACGGCGGCGGAATCGGTCGGCGTGGAAGGGCGCGGCAAGTACTACGAGGAAGCCGGCGTGCTGCGCGACATGTTCCAGAATCACCTGCTCCAGCTTCTGACGCTGGCCGCAATGGAACCTCCCAGCTCGTTCACCGCTGACGCCGTTCGCGACGAGAAGGTCAAGGTTCTTCACTCGGTCGGTCCTCTGATTCCGGACGACGGCGGCGAACCGCCAGTGGTGCGCGCGCAGTACGATGCCGGCACGATCGACGGCAAATCGGTCCCGGGATACGGGAGCGAGCCCGACGTGGCATCGAATTCTCTCACCCCGACCTACGCCGCGATGCGAATCTCGATCGACAACTGGCGGTGGAAGGGAGTGCCGTTCTATTTGCGATCCGGGAAGAGAATGGCGCGCCGGGTCTCCGAGATCGCGATCCAGTTCCGCTCACCGCCGTTGCTGCTGTTCGGTCAGAAAGCTGTGGAGGAGATGTCGCCCAGCGTCCTCCTGCTGCGCGTGCAGCCGGACGAGGGAATCTCCCTGCGTTTTCAGGTGAAGACTCCCGGCGCGATGCACGAGCTTACACCGGGCCTCGAGATTACGCCGGTAGACATGGACTTCACCTACGCCGAGGCTTTCGGAAACGATTCGCACCCGGCGTACGAGACGCTGCTTCTCGATTGCATGATCGGCGATCCGACGCTCTTCACGCGCAGCGATGAAGTCGAGATGGCATGGACAATCATCGATCCCGTTCTCGAGTACTGGGACAAGCATCCCGCGAAAACGCTTCCTACGTATCCGGCGGGCAGCTGGGGACCCGAGGAAGCGAACAAAATTCTTGATGGAGATCACACACGTTGGCGCTAGCTCCGATCATACTCCCGCTCGTCGCGTTCATCGTTTCGTCGACAGCCTGTCAGAATCCAAAACCGACCCAGAGAGATTCCACCGCCGTCCTCGCTGGTGACACTACGAAGCACGTGCTTCCCACGGACGCCCGATTCATCTGCCCAGGCGACGATCGAGGACGGGCCGGGTGGACCGCTCGCCGGACCGCTGGAGGTGACCTGCTCGGTGAGCATCAAGGCCGCGGTGATCG
>JADGQU010000245.1 GCA_017881545.1 Gemmatimonadaceae bacterium | reverse complement strand
TCTCACAAGCAGCCACAGCGCCAGCGAGCCTTCTCCGAGCGCGACAATCGGCAGGATCAGCGGTGCCACCCGGGCGCCAAGTGTCGGCGACATGAGCGTCGGGAACGAGGTGGTGAGGAAGCTCAAGCCTCCGATCACCAACAGCACTCCGATTGCACGCGGGATGAAATAAGAGCGGACGATCAGATAGCCGACGGACAATATCTGAAATCCAAACCAGACGTCCTCTCCGCTGAATCGGGGTATGGTACCGAGGAAGACCTTCGCCGCGCCCTGTAGCTGGCCGGCAACCGGCTCGGTCGCGCGTCGCGCCTCTTCGAGCAGCGAGAGGGCGGTGAGCAGGTGGAAGTAGGCGCCCGCCCCACTCAGGAGGCCGGCAAGACCGCAAAACGCGCCGAACAGGGCGACGCTCTTGTTGACCGGTTTGAGCAGCTCGTAGAGGAGGACTGTGAAGCCCAGGTAGCTGATCTTGCCGAAGAAAAGGAAGATGAAGGTGAAACGGATCTCAGAGGCGGACGCCAGGACCTTCGCGGCCAGCGTCCCCGGGTCGCCGCGCAGGTCGATGGAGTCGCCACCAAGGATGGCTACGATGCTGGCAAGAATGACGATCAGCCACAACGCGCCGGCCATTCTGGCGGCGAAGAGTGGGGATGGTTCGGTAGATGTATCCGACGGCATGACAGGTGTCCTGGGGGAAGGAGTGATACCAGCCATACGGATAACTAAGTTGTTAGTTTTAGTCAAGACGAGGCGTCCGGAGAATCAGTCGGTTCGGGCCATCATGCCGGTGTTAGAGGAGCGCCTGCTTTTTCCCGCCACCTCGAAACATCCACGCCTTTCACGAGCAGCCACAACATCAGGACGATTTCCGCGATTCCACCGACCCCTATCGCGACGGGCCTTATTTCCATCGCCAGCGGCGGCCACAGAAAGGTGAGCGCGGCCACACCGCCGATCATGAACCACACTCCAATAAAGCGCGGGAGAAAGGTCGACTTGTAAATCAGATAGCCGAGCAGAATGTCGAACAGCCCAAAAAGGACCAGAGAGATGTAGAAGACCAGCGGATACAGCTTGAAAGACAACAGCGCCGCCGCGCGCAACTGGGCGACCGTGAATGCTCCCGCCATTTGGTTGTCTCCCAGCATCGTCAGAGGCGCGAGCTGCAGCATGCCGCCGAAGATCTGGACGGTGCACCCGACCAGGCTGAAGAACGCCATCATCACGGCCAGACTCCGGTTCACCGGCGCGAGCAGGCCGTAGAACAGAGCCGTCACCGCGAGGTACAACGCGTTCGCAACCAGGCCGACCTCCCAACCGGATCGGTACAAGGACTCGTGGGCGAGAAGGTTTTGGGCCGTCGCCACGGCGTCGGTCGGGACCACCAGTCCCTTCATGAGAAGTGCGCCGAAGACTGACGTCAGGAAGTAGAGCAGATAGACGACAGCGATGGTCCGCGCTGTGGGGCGCGGCGAACCTTCTACGATCGATTGCATCAATACCTCACGGTTGGCCGATCCATAATACGACGGTGGCCGGGGCCAGGATTCAACGAAGGCTAATTACGTAGTTTTCAGGTAGAAGTGTGGGCATCCGTTTGATTCCTACCATGACTCAGACGAAGGAGAGAGTAGGTATGCAGAAGCGGAAACTTGGAAAGAGCGGGCTGGAAGTTTCGGCGATCGGGTTCGGCGCCATGGGAATGAGCCAGGGCTACGGCCCGGCTGGAACCAGGGAGGAGTCGATCGCCGTGCTACGCGCCGCGGTTGAACGCGGCGTCACCTTCTTCGACAGCGCCGAGGTCTATGGCGCGGGCCACAACGAAGAGCTTGTTGGCGAAGCCCTCGCTCCTTTCAAGGGGCGTGTGGTGATCGCGACGAAGTTCGGGTTCAAGGATCCCGTCGCCGGACCTGGCGCCGGTCTGGACAGTAGTCCCGGGCGTATCAGACGGGTCGTCGAGACATCACTCAAGCGACTCAGAGTTGATGCCATCGACCTGCTTTACCAGCACCGTGTCGACCCCGCCGTCCCGATCGAGGATGTGGCGGGCGCCGTGAAGGATCTGATCAAGGAAGGAAAGGTGAAGAACTTCGGTCTCTCCGAGGCCAGCGCGAAGACGATCCGTCGCGCGAATGCGGTGCAACCGGTGACCGCCGTTCAGAGCGAATACTCGCTCTGGTGGCGAGAGCCCGAGACGGAAATCCTGCCCGTGCTCGAGGAACTAGGAATCGGCTTCGTTCCGTTCAGCCCGCTCGGCAAAGGCTTCCTCACTGGGAAGATCGACGAGAAGACTACGTTCGACGCCACCGACTTCCGCAACATCGTCCCCCGCTTTACGCCGGAGAACCGAAAGGCGAATCAGGCGGTGGTCGATGTGCTCGCGAGAATCGCCGAGCGCAAGAAGGCAACGCCCGCGCAGATTGCGCTGTCTTGGCTCCTGGCGCAAAAGCCGTGGATCGTTCCCATCCCGGGCACTCGGAAGCTCGAGCGGCTCGAAGAGAACTGCGGAGCGGCGTCGGTCGAGCTAACGCCCAGCGACCTGCGTGAAATCGAAAATGCTGCCGCCAAGATCGAGGTGCGGGGTGCGCGGTACGGCGCGGCTCAGGAGAAAATGATCGATCGCTAGATCGCATGAAGCGGGGCGCGACCGAGTGTTGTGTATTGCGGGGATAACGCGAACTCGCGTACGAAGGAGATCGCGGACCGGCGCTCGCGTATAGGTTTGAGTGGTTCGAGGAGCGCGAGTAGGCACGCGAGCCAGGGAGCGAGAGGAGTGAACCGAGTTTCCGCGCTGGGGTTCGGCCGAGGGATAGCGATGGCACTAGCTGCTGCCGTTCTCTTCGGGGCGAGTGCACCCTTCGCAAAGCTCCTACTCAGCACTTCCTCGCCACAGCTCCTGGCCGGCCTTCTCTACCTCGGTTCTGGCATCGGTCTCGGAATCGTTTGGGTGCGCCGCCAAGGCTTCGCGCAAGCTGCGCGCGAAACGCCACTCTCCCCGCGCGACGTCCCATGGCTGGCTGGCGCGATCGCATTCGGGGGTGTCGTAGCGCCAGTGCTGCTGATGATCGGTCTGTCTCGAAGCCCAGCTTCGGCAGCCTCGCTGCTACTGAATCTCGAAGGCGTCTTTACGGCGCTGCTCGCCTGGTTTGTCTTTCACGAAAACTTCGACCGGCGTATCGCGCTCGGAATGCTCGCCATCGTGGCCGGTGGGGCGGCACTCTCCTGGGAAGGTCGGTTGTCATGGGGCGGCATGACTGGGCCGCTGGCTATCGCCGCCGCGTGTCTGTGCTGGGCAATCGACAATAATTTCACGCAGAAAGTATCGGCAGGCGACCCGGTGCAGATCACCATGACCAAGGGACTGGTCGCCGGAGGTATCAACACAGGTATCGCGTTTCTCCTCGGCGCGAGCTGGCCTCCCGCGGCACGGGTCGGTGCGGCGCTGGTCCTCGGCTTTCTGAGCTATGGGCTGAGTCTGGTAATGTTCGTCCTCGCGCTGCGCCAGCTGGGAACTGCTCGTACGAGTGCCTACTTCTCGACGGCGCCGTTCGTCGGCGCGTTGTTGTCGCTGATAGTCTTTCGAGAGCGGCCGACGACGTCGCTCATCGTTGCCGCGGCTCTGATGGGAATTGGAGTCTGGCTGCATGTCAGCGAGCGCCACGAACACGAGCACCGGCACCAGGATAAGGAGCACGACCATGCGCACGTGCACGATGAGCATCATCAGCACGTCCATGTGCCCGGCGATCCACCGGCGACGGACCCGACGCCGCACTCTCATCGGCATCGACACGAGCCGCTGGTGCACTCACACGCGCACTATCCGGACATACACCACCGCCACGCCCACGACTGATCTATGACCCGGCTCTGCGCAATTTCCGCGACCACCACGGCGCTGCTGCTTCCCGTCGCGATCGCTGCTCAATCCTCCGCTCGCCCGTGCTACGCCACTTCGACGTCACTGACGCCAGCATCGTGGCGAGCGCCTGTGCGCCCGACAAAGCCCGAGCCGAAGGCCGGTCTCAGGCTCGTGCGAGAGATCCCCCTGCCAGGGCCGGCGAACCGGTTCGACTACCAGAGCGTCGATCCGGCGACCGGCCGCATCTACATGAACCACATGAATGCCGGCCGGACGATTGTCTTCGACGCGAACGGAGGGAAGGTGATTGCCGAGATCATGGATCTGCCGCGCGCCACCGGCGTCTGGGCCGTGCCCTCGCACCACCAGGTCTACGTCTCGGCGGCAGGAGCCCACGAAGTAGCGATCATCGATGACCGGACGCTAAAGGTGGTCGCGCGGGTAGGTGGCATTCGATTCCCCGACGGCATCGCTTACGCCCGCGAGGCCGACAAAGTGTTCGTCTCGGACGAGTCGGGCGGAAGCGACGTCGTCATCGACCCGAATACGAACAGAAAGCGCTCGACGATCGACCTCGGCGGCGAGGCTGGCAACACGCACTACGACTCAGTCTCGCACTGCATTCTGGTCGCCGTGCAGTCGAGAAACCAGCTGGTAGCGATCGATCCGGTCAGCGAGCGGGTCGTGCAGCGGTATGATCTGCCGGGCTCGGATGCCCCGCACGGCTTCACGCTCGACGAGCCCGGACGCCTGGCGTTCATCTCG
>JADGQU010000244.1 GCA_017881545.1 Gemmatimonadaceae bacterium | reverse complement strand
CGACCGTTCACCGAGCCGCGAAGCCTGTTCACCGAATAGCTGAAGCCCACCGCTCCAACAGCTCGTACGTTCGAGCATGATCAGAATTGCAGCTTCGCTCGCGTCGCTCCTCCTTATCGTCATGGCGGCGACTTCGGCGGAAGCACAGTCGTCCGACAGCGCGACCGTCATCTACGGCACCGTCCACAGTCCCGACGGAGCTCCCATCGCTGGTGCCGATGTTTTCCTGATTGAATCGCTCGAAGGTTCGACCGCTGACTCAGCTGGCCACTTCACGATCCGCACGACACAGCGTGGCGTAGTGACCGTGGTCGCGCGTCGAATCGGGTTTGCGCCGGTGCAGCGTTCGGTCGATCTCACAAAACCAGTCACGATCGAGATCTCTCTCTCGCGGCAGGCGCCGGCGCTGGTTCCTATTACTGTGACGGCGGGCTCGTACACCGCCGGGTCGGAGCGCGGTGCCTCACTCAACGCGATTCAGGTCGCGTCCACGCCCGGTGCAACTGCTGACATCGCGCGCGCCATCCAGACTCTCCCTGGCGTGCAAAACGTTGACGAAGGTACCGGGCTGTTCGTGCGCGGGGGCGACGTCAGCGAGACGCGGGTGCTTCTCAACGACATCGTGATGATCGCCCCCTACAATTACGAGACGCCGACGGGCAACTACACGGTCACCGTGAATCCATTCCTCCTCGACGGAATTTTCTTCTCGTCCGGCGGATTCGGCGCGCGCTACGGCAACATCCTGTCCGGCGTCGCGGATCTGCGCACGCAGGGACGCCCGGTGCAAAGCTCCGTCGTTGGAACCGCGGGTCTGGCCGCGGTCTCCGGAGGACTCAACTTCGCGCTGTCGAACGGAGTGGGTACGCATATGACCGCGACATGGAGTGATACGCGCCCGCTCTTCAAGGTCAACGGCAGCACGCACTCTTATTCTCCCGCGCCCAACGGCACCGATTTCAGCGGCAGCGTGATCTGGAAATATCGGCCGACCGCCGAGATCAAGACGTTTGCAATCACTCGCCATAGCGCTCTCGGGATTGAGGCGAGCGATCCCTCGGCGGCCGGAGGGTACGCCGCGGACTCGCGCAATTCGATGTATCAAGCCGGTTGGAAGGATCTGTTCGGTAGCGTGGCGACGACCACAAGCGTTTCATACGCACAAACGCATCGCGTCGAGGAATTCGGCGAATTCACCCTCGGCGACACCGAAAAATCGACCCAGGTTTTCGCGCAGGGTGCGTGGACAGCGGACGATGCGTTCATTCTGCGCGGCGGCGGCGATGCCGAATGGCGCGGTGCCGCTTTCATTGGAAGAGTTCCCAGCATCAATCTCACAAAGTTTGATTCCAGGACCGACGGCGCGCGAAACGGCCTCTTCGTCGAGTCGGACATGCGTCCGCTTCCCGATCTCCGGCTTGTGACGGGGGTGAGAACCGACCGCTCGACGTTCACCGGAATCCGAACGGTTGATCCGCGCGTCTCGGCCGCGCTTCGCGTTGGAAGCCTCGGGACGATCACCTCGGCGTGGGGAGTCTATCATCAGGTCCCGGATCCGCTCTACTTCGATGGAGCTCTTGGGATTCCGGGGCTTCCTCCAATGGCTGCCCGGCAAGCTGTGCTTGGCGCGCAGCTCGGAGAAAGCGCGCTACTTGCGCGCATCGAACTCTATACAAAGGACTATCACGATCTTGCGCAGCTGGGTCCGAACCAGGTTGTTGCGGGCGGCGGAACTGGCAGCAGCAGGGGCGTTGACGTCTTTCTCAAGGGCGGCTATCCAGGCGTGATCAACGGGCGAATCTCCTACAGCTACGTCGACGCGAAGCGCACGGATCCGATCACTGGAATGAAGGCACGTGCGCCGTTCGACGTAACCAACTCCTTCACACTGGTCGCTGACAAATCGTTCGGTGTGGGTTGGAGCGCCAGCGGTGCCCTGCGTTATGCGACCGGCAAGCCTTACACTCCCGTCACTGGCGCCACGTTCGACCAGTCGCGCAGCGTCTGGGTGCCGCAGTACTCCGCGCCATACTCCGAAAGGCTGGTGCCGCTTGAGCGCGTTGACCTCTCGTTCAGTCGATATATGAGGCTGTCGCCGCAGACATTCCTGGTGATGTTCGCCTCGGTCAACAACCTCTTCGACCGGGTCAATATCTACGAGTACCGGTATAGCGCCGACTACTCCCAGCGCATCCCAATCCGAAGTCTTTTCAATCGGTCGTTTTACGTGGGCGGATCGATCTCCTTCACCGCTCAGTAGGCAGAATCACTCGCAACACCAACCAGGACTCCAATGACTCGAACTACTCTTTCATCCGCTATCGTCGCCTGCGCCGTCATCTTGCCTTTCGCTTCCGGCGCACAGGCACCTGCTCTTACCGGGGCCGCCAAGTGGGCGGATTCCGCGGCGCGGGAAATAGACAAAGCCTCCATGACCGGCGATCTCGCCCGCATGCAGGGCGCGCGCACACTGCTGGACAGGGCGGTGATCGCATCCCCGAATGACCCTCTCCTCCTTCACTACCAGGGATTTGAGCTTTATCGGGAGGCCGGCTTGCTCGACGGACTTCGTCGGAGTGCGGAGGTTTCTCCTCTTTTGGAGAAGGCACGGACGGCCCTCGAGAAGTCAAATTCGTTGAGCCCAATGCCCGAGACTCACGCCTTGCTGTCGTCGGTATTGGGTCGCATGATCGGCGCCGATCCGCAGCAGGGGATGACGTTGGGTCCGCTGTCCGGGCAAGAGATGGAAGAGGCCGTCGGCACGGGACCGAGCAATCCTCGGGTCTGGCTGCTCCGCGGCATCGGCTCGCTCTACACTCCCCCCGAGTATGGTGGTGGAGTTTCGATCGCCGAGGGCCAGCTCGGTAAAGCGATCGAGTTCTTCGCCAACGATCATCCGGTCGCTCCAGCGCCGTCTTGGGGCAGGGCAGAGGCGTATGCGTGGCTGGGACAGGTGCTGCAGAAGGAGAACAAGCCGGCCGAGGCCACTGCCGCGTACGAGAAGGCCCTTGCGCTGGAGCCGAATTATTCGTGGGTTAAGAACGTGCTCCTTCCTTCAGTAAAGAAATGACCGATCGCGTCCATTCATCAGCGCCGCTCCAGGAGATTTGGAGCGGCGCGAAGCAAGGCTGGGCCCGTGACTAGCACCCGCTCGCGCGCTCGCGCGTGGGCGCTCTACTTCGCGCTGTGGATTCCCGTCGGCGCGATCTACGTCAATCTGATCAGCGCCGGCAAGCCGATGACTGTGGCCTCCGCCATCAACATCGGCCTCGACTACGCGTTGATTCCGGCGTTGCTCGGCGTCGCGATCTGGTGGATGACGGGAAAGTTGATCTGGCCGACCAGGAAGCTCGTTGTCTTCTTCATGCTGCAGCTCGTGTTCGCTTTGTTCTACAGCGTGATCTGGCTGGCGCTGATCGTCGGGTCGATAGCGATGCTCACGGGAATAACGGCGAGTCTCGTCATCGCAAAAACGTTCGCTAGCTGGCAGCTGCTGTCAGGCTTCTGGTTTTACGGAATCACTGCCGGGTTGGCCTACGCGATACGAGTGACCCGCACGCTGCGTGAGCGCGAGGCCGCCACCGCTCGCGCGGAGGCGGCGCGCGCCACCGCGGAGCTGAGCGCACTCCGCGGCCAACTCAATCCGCATTTCCTCTTCAACACTCTGCACACGCTCACCGCGCTCGTCCGGCGCGATCCGGAGACCGCCGAGTCGGCGCTCGAGCAATTCGGTGAGATGCTGCGGTACGTGCTCGACGTGAATCGCGCCAGTCGCGAGGACGTGACCCTCGCCGAAGAGTTGGAGTTCGTCCGAAACTTTCTCGCACTGGAGCAGCTGAGACTGGGCGAGAGACTCAGGTATGTGGAGCGGCTGGACCCGGAGGCCTCCGACTGCATCATCCCCTCGCTCACTCTGCAGCCGCTCGTCGAAAACGCGGTCAAGTACGCGATTGCTCCGCGCGTCGAGGGCGGAACGATCGTCGTTTCCTCGTCACTGGAGAATTCTTCGCTCGTGCTGGAAGTCTCCGACGATGGTCCGGGCGACGGCGGAGCCTGGGAAAGCGACGGATTTGGAGTTGGGCTCCGCGCGGTGAGGCAACGGCTGGAAACGCGCTTCCCGGGCGCGAGCAGCTTTCGGATAAGCACAGCTCCAGGCAAAGGCTTCTCTGTTCGACTCTCACTCCCCGCGGAAACGAGCAGCGGCAGACGTCCTGCCAGCCCGCTGAAATCCAACGCGGTTGCGACCGCCGGAGCAGTCGCGTGAAAACGCGAGCGTTCGTCGTTGAGGACGAGCCCATTGCGCGGGAACGACTTCACGAGCTGCTTCGGGAGGTCGATTGGATAGAATGCGTCGGCTCGGCGGCCGACGGGATTACAGCCGTGCGCCTACTCGACGAGCTACAGCCCGATCTCGTCTTCCTCGACATCGAGATGCCGGGAATAAACGGGATCGAGGTGCTCGGGCGCATATCCTATGATCCAGCCGTCGTTTTCACGACCGCCTATGATCGCTACGCCGTCACCGCCTTCGAGCTCGAGGCGCTCGATTATCTGCTCAAGCCGTTCGGCGCCAATCGGCTACACGCCGCTCTCGACCGAGTGAAGCGAAACCTCCGCGACGACAGCGATGTATCCGTTGCACAG
>JADGQU010000038.1 GCA_017881545.1 Gemmatimonadaceae bacterium | reverse complement strand
TCAATCGTGCGTGACTTTGTCCGACAGTTCAGTGGCGATCATCGAGAATGAGAGGCAAGTGAAGGTCATGATACACTTTGCTCGCCGGCTCGCCTAAGCATCATCGACGGTTTGCTATCCGAATTTTAGATCGTTGACCTGAGCGCGCCGGAAGCAGCTGCTGGAATGTTCGTTGACGATGCCGACGGCTTGCATCCAGGCATAGACGATCGTCGGGCCGACGAACTTGAAACCGCGGCGCTTCATCTCCTTGGAGATTTGCTCAGACAGGGGCGACGTTGCGATCGCGCTGCGGCCGTCGCCCTTCACCACCTTGCCGCCGGTGAAAGACCAGCAGAAGTCGCCGAAGCTCTCGCCCGTGTCCTCCATCTCGCGGAAGATCTGAGCGCCCCGGATCGTCGCTTCGATTTTGGCCCGCGCGCGGATGATACCGGTGTCTGCCATCAGCCGCTCGATTTTCGCTTCGCTGAATCGAGCGACCTTTTTGGGGTCGAAGCCGGCGAAGGCCTTCCGGAACGCTTCTCGTTTTCGCAGGACGATGATCCAGGCCAGTCCGGCCTGGAACCCTTCGAGCATCAACATTTCCCACAGCATGCGGGAGTCGCGCTGGGGGACGCCCCACTCCTCGTCATGATAGGCGCGCATTTGCGCGTCGCCCTCCGCCCAGGGGCAGCGATTATGACCCGTCATGCGGCGATCTCCAAAATCGGGACGGCGGGATTTGAACCCGCGACCCCCTGAACCCCATTCAGGTGCGCTACCGGGCTGCGCTACGTCCCGTTTCGAACACAATTCTCATTGCGAAACAGACTGGGGAGTATAGTCGCCCGGGAACCGCCCTACAACCCGAGAGAAGGTTCCCGCTCTACTCTCCGGACAGGCCAGCGGGGCTGCTCGCACGGACGTTGCTATAATCACGGTTTTTGATCTGCAACCACCGATGGCTGAAAACGCCGAAATTCGTTCCCAACCGAACTCGATACCCGCCACCCGCGATAGGGGCAGCCAGCCGGCGCTGAGCTCGAAAGCGCAGCTGGCCGATGCCCTCAAGCATGGCGGGCGAATCTACCAGCTCATGGTCGAGTCGGTGCGCGACTACGCTATCTTCATGCTCGATCCAAACGGATACGTCGCCAGCTGGAACCGGGGAGCGGAAAGAATAAAAGGCTACACCGCGAAAGAGATCATCGGAAAGCACTTTTCAGTCTTTTATCGCGCTGACGACATCGCGACCGGTCACCCACAAAAAGAGCTCGAGATCGCCGCGCGGGAAGGACGATTCGAGGAAGAGGGAGAGCGCCTGAGGAAAGACGGCTCGGCCTTCTGGGCCAACGTCGTCATCACGGCGGTTCACGACGAGGAGGGTACTCTCGTAGGATTCGCCAAGGTTACCCGAGACCTCACAGAGCGCCGTGACGCTGAGCGCCGAGCAAGCGAGGACGCGCGGCGCGTTGCCGAGTCAGTGACGGCGAACGTCGCCAAGACGGAGTTTCTTACCGCGATGTCGCACGAGCTCCGCACTCCGCTCAACGCCATTGGCGGGTACACCGAGCTTCTCACCCTCGGCCTCGGTGGGCCGATAACCCCCGAGCAGCTCGACTACCTGGAAAGGATTCGCCGGAGCCAGCAGCACCTGATCGGAATTATTTCCGACCTCCTGAATTTCAGCCGCATCGAGGGGGGTCACCTCACCTACGACATCCGCGCGCTGTCTCTGTCCGATGTGATCCAGGACGTCGTACCACTGGTCGAGCCGCAAGCAGAGGCGAAATCAGTTTCTCTGGAGCCTGATCTGGCAAACTCCAACTGCAAAGCGTTGGGGGACCGCGCCAAGGTCGATCAGATTCTGCTCAATCTCCTTTCGAATGCGATCAAATTCACGGGCGCGATGGGATCCGTGAAGGTTTCATGCAGAGCGCTCGAGAAAACGGTCTTGCTGCAGGTAACCGACACCGGCGCGGGGGTTCCCGCCGACAAGCTGGTCGCGATCTTTGAGCCTTTCGTGCAACTCGGACGGTCGCTGAGCAGCGCCCACGAGGGTACCGGGCTCGGACTCGCCATCAGCCGCGAGCTCGCGCGGGCGATGAAGGGCGATCTCACAGTGTCGAGCACGCTGGGCTCCGGATCGACCTTTACTCTGATTCTCCCGCGAGCAGAGTAGAGACTGACCTCCGCCACGCCGGTGAATGACCGCTCGCAGGACGCGCCGCAGCGCTAGCGCGGAATGATCCTGCCGACGTAGAAATCACCGAACTCGGCGTACTTCGCGCTCACCTCGTCGAAGCGCATGTCGGTGACGAGCT
The DNA here is from genome assembly GCA_017881545.1 of Gemmatimonadaceae bacterium. GTDB lineage: Bacteria > Gemmatimonadota > Gemmatimonadetes > Gemmatimonadales > Gemmatimonadaceae > UBA4720. The sequence goes on along the minus strand of JADGQU010000038.1, from coordinate 9,898 downwards.
TCTTGAACTCGAGGGGATCCTGGGCAAAAAGCGTCACGCCCCACTCCCACGCGTCGAGACCGATCGCGCCCGTGATCACCTGCTGCACTTTTCCTGAATAGCGCCGACCGGTGAGTCCGTGCGCCTGCATCAGCAGGCTGCGTTCATCGAGGGTAAGAGTGTACCAGTTCTGCCCTGCGTCGCGGCGCTTCGACATCGGGTAGAAGCAGACGTATGGCATCTTCTCCGGCAGTTCCGGATAAAGGCGCCGCTTCACCTGCTGGCTCTCACGCTCGGCGGTCGAGCGCGCGGCGAGCGTCTTCGCGTACTCGGCGTCGCCCACCTTCCCACCCCGTGCCTCGGATGAGCGCGCCAGCTCCGCGGAGATGTGATAGAGTCCCGCTTCGGTGACGCTCAGAAACGCGTACACCGGCTGCAGTGTCTTGCCAAGCTCCGTTTTGGACAACGCATCCTGCGCCACGCCAATTGCGTCGAGCGACTCGCGAAAATGAATCACCATCAGATCTGACGTCGATCCGATGAGGCGCACGAAACAACTCCAGCCGGCCGGAACTGCTGAGCTCTTCGACTTTCGCGCCGCCGGAGCCGAACTGAGCGTTATCGCGGAACTCTTGACCAGTCGCGCGAGCCGCGCCGCATCTGGCTTCTGTTTGGCGAATCGAAAAATCTGGTGAAGCGCGTACCAGCCCTCGAGGGTCTCGGGCGGATGTGCAATCGGAGGGGACGTCATTCTCTAAAAATAGCGGAGGAGGGACTGCCGTGACCGTTTTGGCCAGTATGGAAGCTCCAGGCGAGTGGGCTGAAAAGCTTATGGCTCCCTGCCTTGGTTTGGTGGATGCTTATGCCGCGCAGCCGTCTCTCCAGGAAGTTTGTAATTCCGACCCCGAATCGCGACGAGCAGCGTCGGAACCACGAACAACGTGATGGGCGTCGAAAGGGTAAGGCCGCCGATTACGGCAAGCGCGAGCGGCTTCTGGAGCTCGCTCCCGGCTCCAAGGCCAAGAGCCAGCGGCAGCAGCCCGAAAAGGGTGCAGAGCGTCGTCATGAGTATCGGCCTCAGCCTGACCCCCGCCGCCTCGGTGATGGCCTTCTCCAGCGGGAGATCATCCGTCTGCATGCGATGTCTCGTGAAATCGAGAAGTATGATGCCGTTCTTCACGATCAGACCGACGAGCAGAATCAGTCCCATGAAGGACGACACGTTGAGCGGCGTTCCGGTGGCAAGCAGAAGACCTACCGCACCGATGAACGAGAGGGGGGCAGCCAGCAGGACGATGAGAGCCTCGACGAACGACTGGAACTGAAGCACCATGATGGCGACGACGCTCGCGGCCGCAAGCGCGAGCACGAGCAGGAAACCGTGAAAGGCATCCTGCTGGCTCGCGTACTGGCCGCCCAGTTCCATCCTGATTCCGGAAGGTGGCGGCTGCGCCGCGAGTACGACCTTCACGTCATTGATTACGGAGCCGAGTGACCGCCCGCTCACATCTGATGTGATGGCGATCATCTGCTGTTGATTTTCGCGCAACAGTTCCGCACGCGTCTCCACGGGTTGGAAGGTCGCGAGCGTGCCGAGCGGAACGGGCGCGCCAGTCTGCGTCGATACGATGGGCAGCGCGTTCAGCTGAAGGCGGTTGAAACGAACTGTGTCCGGCGCTCGCACGCGAACGCCGATCGATCGATCCTCGAGACGCACCTCACCCGCGGGAGCGCCGAGTAATGCACCCATTGCCGCATCAGCGATCTTCTGCGGCGTGAGGCCAACGCGGTTCGCTTCCGCCTCGTTGACGTGCATGGCGAGCTCGGCGCTGGGCTCGCTCACACCATTGTAGAGATCCTCGATCCCCTGAATGCCGGAGAGCTTGGGCTCGATGCTCTTCGCGTATGCTTCGAGTCGATTGAGGTCCGTTCCATAAAGCTTGATCTCAACGGGACGCGCCGCTCCGGCCAGATCGTTAATCACGTCGGACAGAATCTGAACGAACTCAACCCGCAACCTCGGCACCGCAGCCGCGACCTTCACCCGAACTTCATCGATCACTTCGAAGATCGTCCGCGACCGATCGCTTTGAGGCTTGAGTCGTGCGACTATGTCGCCTCGATTCTGCTCGGTCGCGAAGAGGCCAAGCTCCGCTCCCGTTCGGCGCGACGTACCTTCGATCTCGGGCGTGCCTGCAAGAATGGCTTCGGCTATGTGTACCTGCCGATCGGTTTCGGCCAAAGCGGTTCCACCCGGAGTCCAGTAGTCCAGCACGAACGCCCCCTCGTCCATCTCGGGCAGAAATCCGGTTCCCACAAACCGTTGAGCAATCACGCCGGCAATGATGAGAAGCGCGGCGGCGGCCAGCATTCGCCGGGGATGGTGAAGCACGCGCTCCAGTGATTTCTGATATCGCACCGAAAGCATATCGAGTGCATGGCCGACTCGATGAAGGAATCCCCCGGCTCCGGCGGATTTTGCCACGACAGGATTTGGGTCTTCGGAATCGGCGTCTTCCCGCCTGAGGAATTGATCGCTCATCAAGGGGATGATCGTAAGCGCCAGGAAAAGCGAAATGAGGACGGCGATCGTAAGCGTGATCGAAAGAGCGGCGAAGAACTGCCCGACGACTCCCTTCAACAGGCGCAGGGGCAGGAAGACAACGACGGTGGTGAGAGTGGACGTCGTCACGGGCCAGATAAGCTCGTAGACAGCGTCCCTTATCGCCTCGTGCCGAACGGGGTTGAGCCGCAGGTGACGAACGATGTTCTCCGTGATCACCACCGAGTCATCGATCACCAATCCAATGGCGATCGCCATCGCCCCGAGGGTCATGAGGTTGAACGTCTGCCCGATCAGATACATCGCGAATACGCTGATCGCGAGCGTGAGCGGGATCGACGAGGCGCTGATCGCGGTGATGCGGGCGTGGTGGAGGAACAGCAAAAGGATGATGACCGCCAAAATGGCCCCGATTATCATCGCGTCTCTCACCGACTTCATCGCATCGCGAACAAGCGCGCCCTGATCGTAGACCGCCTTCAGCTTCACGCCGGGCGGCAGGGTTTTGCTCACCGACCTGGCGAGGCTCGCCACGCTGTCCACGATGGCGAGAGTGTTTCCGCCTGGCTGACGGGTAATGTTGAGCAGCGCCGCTGGCTTTCCGTCGCCGGCGATGATGCGAACGTGATCTTCCGTCCCAAGAGTCACAGTGGCCACATCTCGAACTCTCAGACCGTGCGCCACGACGATGGCGGCGATATCCTCGGGAGTTCGCGCTTCCTGCGCGGCTACGATCAGGTACTGCTTGTAGTCTTGCGGGAGCCGCCCCACCGCGCTTACTCCGGTCGCCTCCTTGATCGCGTTGGCTAGATCGTCATACGTGAGTCGCTGCGCGGCCAGGCGAGCAGGATCCGCGATGACCTCGATCTCGCGGACGTCACTTCCCTGCACGTCCACCCGCCCCACTCCCGGCACGCGAGAGATGAGCGGCTTTAGCTGGTAGCGCGCGATGTCATACAGCGTCGCCGGATCGCCCCCTTCGAGATTGTATGACAGAATCGGAAACAGCGATGGAGTCATTCGCTCGACCTCAATCCCGATCTCGGGGGGGAGCGATGTTCGCACCTGATTGACGCGCGCCTGAACCTGCTGAAGGGCGTAGGTCATGTCGGTGTTGTCCGAGAACGTGATGCTGATTTCACTCCCTCCGCGGATCGTGCGCGAGCGGACGCGCGTCAATCCCGGCACGATACTCACGGCCTCTTCGATGGGCCGGGTGACCGTGAAGAGCATCTGGCGCGCCCCGAGTGACGAGCCCTGGGCCACGACGAGGACTCGCGGGAAGGCGAGCTCCGGATAGATCGCGGACGGGAGATTGAGCGCCGCGTATATGCCACCGGTGCTCAACAGTGCCACGAGCAGGTAGACAAACCGGCGCTGCGCGGCGAGCAGGTCGAATAGCGATTTCACTATTTGCCTTGCACTACTTTGACGCTGTCCTCCAGCCCGTACGCGCCCTCCGTGACGACGCGCTCGCCGGCGGAGAGCCCATCCACGATCTCCGCGCTCGCCTCGGTTCTCCGTCCGACGGTGACCTTGCGCGCCCGGGCGATGTCACCAGGCGTGACAACGAACACCTGGAAGCCATCGCCGTCCGGCACGAGGGCGGCAACTGGAATCACGATGGCGCGCGGATGCACCGACGTCGAAATCTGGCCAAAGATGGTCTCGCCGATCCGCAGTGCGCGTGCAGTCGGCGGAGCCAAAGCGCGCACCGAAACACTCCGAGTCGCCGAGTCCACGGTTCCGCCGACGCCGGTAATATTCCCTACTCCGAGCGCTTCGCCCTTTGCGCTCTCGCCGGCGCTTAGCGTCACCGATGCGCCGGAAGCGATGCGCGCGGCGTCGGAAGGTGAGACGTTGAAGATGATGTCGAGCGCGCTGAGATCAGCGACTTCAACAATTGGCTGAGTGATGTCCACCGAAGCGCCAAGCGGTGCATTGAGCTTGGTGACGACTCCGGAGATCGGTGAGCGCACGGTGGCCAGCTGCACCGACCGGCGCGCGAGAGCCGCCGCGGCGCGCGCCTGGGCCAGCTCGGTCGCCGCCTGATCTGCATCCTTGCGGGGGACTATTCCCGCATCGGCGAGCCGGCGCGCTCTCTCGAAGTTGCGCTCGGCGGCGGTCAGGGCCGCCTCCGCGCTTTGCGCCGCTGCCAGAAACGGGGCTTGCTCGAACGCGACGAGTGCGGTGCCCGCTCTGACTCTCTGTCCTTGCGACACATAGACGGCGGCGATGCGCGCCGGAGCGGGCGGACTGAGTGATGCGATATGGCCGCTGCGCGCGTTGACCGTTCCGATCGAGCTAATCGTCTCCGCAAAGGGCTCCATTGTCGCGACTGCTGTCTTCACCTTGACGAGCGCGGCTGGATCGCCACCTGATGCGTCGGACTTGTGGCAGCCGAGGGCAGCGGCGAGGAGAAAGAATACGGCGATGCGCTTCATCGAGGGGACGGGGTCAGATCGTAGAGCCTGAGGGTCGCGGTCGCGATCCATGCTTCCGCCAGGTCATCGATGTACTGAGACAGAATCTCGCGCGCGTTGCGCTGCGCTTCGAGTACCGCTGGCAGTCCTTGCGCGCCTTCACGATAAGCGGTGAGCGACATCGCGACAATTCGCGTGGCACTCTCAACGAGCAGTCTGTCACGCTCAAGTCTCTCGAGCGCCAACGTCCGCGAACGTACAGCGCGGCCGATCGCCGACTGCGTCTCGAGCCGCGCGAGCGCCAGCTCGGCCCGCGCTCTCTCGCGCTCGGCTTCGGCCTGCGCGATCGGGCCGCGATTGCGATTCAGAATTGGAAGCGGAATCGAGAGGCCGAAGGTCGGAAGAATCCCGGGCTCCGAAGGATCTCCGTGCTCGATCCCTGCCTGAATGCTGAACGGCGCAAATACGCTCCGGCGTTGGGCACTCACCGACAGTTCCGCCGCGGTGAACGCCTGCTCCGCCGCGGCAATCGGAAGCGCGCGGAGCGGAATGGCATCTCCTCTGGAAGAGGGCGGGAGAGTGAGCGAATCAACCGGGGTGACGGCAACTCCATTGGTGTCCAGGCCCATCGCGGCTTGCAGGTCGAACAACCTGGAAATGTAGGTGAGTGAATCGGCGGCGGCCTGGTTTGCGGCTTGACCGGCGTTGACCGCGGCGAGCAGAACATCGAGCTCGCTCGCGTCGCCAGCGTCGCGCCTAACCACCGACATGCGACGCAAGCTGTCCGCGTCCCTCGCGTTCCGGCGGGCCAGGCGCAAATGCTCCGCGGCCGCGAGCGAGCGAGTATATGTCGTGTCGGCGTCAAGCGCCGCGGCGGCACGCTCGAACTGGAAGCGATACTGGCTCGCCAGCCTCGTTGCCTGGGCCGACTGAATGCGCGCAGAGCGCGCGCCGGTCAGGTCGAGCGGTAGATCCACGATCTCGTGGTAGCGGGGCGTGGACTTCGAATAGGTGGCGGCCAGGCTTGGATTGTACCGCTGTCGCGCGGTGACAAGCTGCGCCCACCCAACGAGGGTGTCGGCGCGAGCCACGGCCGCGCGAGCCCCCCACGCGACGGCGGATTCTACGGCCTGCTGTCTGGTGACAGGCTCCTGGCTCCGCGCAACTGCCGAGATGGACACGAGAAGAGCAGTTGCTCGGGCAAGAAATCGCATGACGGGAATTTACGCCGTGAGGTCGAGACAAGTCGGGTGGGGGCAAGGCCCATTCCATTGCCTCACCCCCACCCGTATGTGCGTCCAACTCACTGCAGCGGAGGCATGGCCTCCTCGCGTGTTACTTCGTTGCCTTCTTGGGCTTCGCTTCCTGAGCTGCCTCTTTCTTTTCCGTCTTCGGTGACTCGTGCTGCTTGCCGACCACCGTGCCGTCGATCGCGTTGACGTTCACTTCTTCGATGCCGGTCTTGCCTGGGACTGTGATGTCATAGGAGTAGATCAGCTTTCCCTTCTCACGCTCGAGCTCGCTCGACTTGACGGTGCCGTTGGGAAACGCCTTGAGCGCGGTGGCGCGGGCGGTCTCTTCGGAGATCTTCGCTTCCTTCTGGAGCGCGGCCTGGGTCTCGGCCTTCTTCGCTTTAGGGTGACGCTTGGTACTCGACGTGGACTGCGTCGCCGGCTTGGCAGCGCTCTTGTACGTGGTACCCTGCGCGCTTGCGACAGTGGTGCTTGCGGCCATGGCAACGGCCACAGCTATCACTTTGAACATGCTTCCTCCTCAAATGTTTGACCTGCAGCCCGCGTGGATCGCGGGAATCAGCTCGCTGTTGTCGAAGAATCATACCCGGGCAAGCTGTCATCTCCATTACAGAGTGTGTGCGCGCAGGTTACCGCGCTGTAGATTGGCGCCAATGCGAGTTCTTTTGGTCGAAGACGACCCCGGCCTGGCGGCCATCATCAAGACCGGATTTGCCGAACACGGCGTGCAGATCGTCGCGGTCGCGAATTACGCGGACGGAAAAATGAAGGCCGTGCTCGGGAGCTTCGACGTCATCATCCTCGACGTCATGCTACCGGGTGGAAACGGCTTCGATCTCTGCCGCGAGCTGAGGGTGCGCAAGGTCGTGACGCCGATACTGATGCTGACGGCGCGCGACACCGTCGACGATCGCGTCGCTGGTCTCGAAGTCGGCGCCGACGACTACCTCACCAAGCCATTCGCATTCAGGGAGCTGCTGGCGAGAGTCCGGGCGCTGGCGAGGCGGCGCGGCGCTCCGCTGCCGGAAACGCTGAAGGTCTCTGACCTCGAGGTCGATCTCGAAGCGCAGCGCGTTCGGCGTGCGGGCAAGCCGATCGAGCTGACGGCAAAGGAGTTCCTGCTGCTGGAGTTTTTCGTGCTCCACACCGGGCAAGTAGTCGATCGTGCGGCGATCACGGCGCACGTCTGGGACGAGAACCACGATCCCTTCACCAACGTGCTCGAGGTGCTGGTGCGGCGGCTGCGTCGCAAGATCGACGACGACTTCCCGGTCAAGTTGATCCAGACCGTGCGTGGCTCCGGATATCGCTTTGGCGAGTGAGGCGACCTCGTCGCGGCTGGGCATCCAGCGGCTCGCGCGCCTGCGCATCCGACTCACAATCTGGTACGTCGCGACATTCGGGCTCATCATAATCCTGCTGGGCGCCGGGTTGTTCGCCGTCATCAGCTATCAGTTGTCGCAACAGCTGGACGATTCGCTCAGCGGCGCGACAATGGAGCTGGTGCGAGCGGCACGCATCAGAGAGATGGAAGCAGCCGCCCCGCGCGGGCACGTCATTGATGCTGTCGACGAGCTCAACATCCCGGATCGCATTCTCTATCTCCTCGACACCCTGGGCAACCCCGTAAAGGGCCAAAAGGTCGACAACTGGATTCGTCGCGGGGCGAAGGACGCCGGAAAACTGGGTCGTGTCACCACGCAGAGCGACACTCCCGAAGATCGCACGCTCCGGCTTCACGCAGTCCGGTTCAAGCTCGCGTCCGGTCAGCAATTGGTCGCAGTCGCAGTGGCCGACAAGGTTGAGCTGGAAGACAAATTCGCGGACCTCATCACCGCTTTCGTGGTGATCGCATTCGCCGCTCTCTTTCTCGTCGCCGCCGGCGGATTCATTCTCGTTCGGAAATCGACGGCCCCAATCGAGCGATCAATTGAATTCACGCGGCGCTTCATGGCCGACGCGGCGCACGAGCTGAGGACGCCGATCACGATCCTCAGGACGCGCGCCGAGGTTGCGCTGCAGCAACCGCGGGATGCGGCAAACTACGCTTCCGTGCTTCACGGCGTCGAAGCGGAAGCCCGCCGACTCGGCGGCATCGTGGACAGCCTGCTGGTTCTTGCGCGCGCCGATGCGGGCGAGCGCCAGATCGACAAGGAACGAATCTTCCTCGATGACATCGCCGTCGATGCCGCCGGCGCGGCGGAGGTCGTGGCGCGGCAAAAGAACGTGAAGGTGTTGGTCGACGAGTTCGAGGAGGCGCCGGTCGAGGGTGACCCCATTCTCATCCGCCAGCTGATCATGATCGTGCTCGACAACGCCGTGAAGTTCACGGATGCGGGGGGACAGGTGCACGTTGGAGTGTCGATGCATGAGGGTTCGCCGATGTTTTCGGTCGAGGACACCGGGATCGGCATCAAGCAGGACGATCTGTCACGCGTCTTTCAGAGATTCTTTCGCGGCGAGACGGCACGCAGCAGAACCGACGGCGCTGGACTTGGTCTTTCTATTGCAAGCTGGATCGCGCGCGAGCACGGCGCGGACATCTCGCTAACGTCGGAGCCGGGCAAGGGAACGAAGGTGATCGTGACGTTCCCGCCGGTCGCGACCGTGGTGTCATTGTAACGACAGGTGAGCGGCCTACTATTCGCATGGTAAATCGCTACGCACTTCTGCGACGAGGATCGTGCAGACACTGAAGCTTCGACGAATCTCTCTCTATCGATGGCCGCTCGCGATTACAGCAACGCTCGTAATAACGGCGGTTTTTTCGTTGTCCCCGTTGGTGGATATCACCAACCCCGACTCGCCAGTGAGCGCGAGCCTGCGCACTCCGCTTGCGTACGACGTCGTCGCGCCATTCTCCAACATCCTCGACGCGCTCACGCTGCTTTCACTCGCGCAGTACGCGGCGACGTTCGCGCTCTGCGCCGGTACTTTTATTGGCTTCTGGGCATACGGCAGCACCAGGTCGCGCGCCGGCGTCCGTGCGCTGAAGTTTGCGCGAGCCGCGCTTTGCTTCGTCGGCGGAACGGTGGCCGTGGTCGGCATCATGCTCGTTGCTTCCAGACCAATGGCATCGCTCGCTGTTACCGATCCCGATCTCATCGCGGTCGACTTTCACAGTCACACCGAGGCATCCCACGATGGACGCGCCGAATTCAACGCGGAGAAAAATCGGGAGTGGCACTCGAGCTCGGGCTTTAACGCAGCCTACGTGACGGATCACAGCACTTTTGATGGAGCCTTGAGTGGGTCGGCACGGAACCCGGCGCGAGCTGGCGCCGGCACGGTGCTGCTCCCGGGAGTAGAGCTTCGGGACGCCGACGAGCATCTGATCCTCATCGGCGTGGATCCAAAGCGCATGCGAATCACGTCTCCGGACTGGGAGGGCGCGGCGGTGGAAGCCGACGGCGGCCCCGTGCCGCCCCTGCTGCTGCTGTCACTGCCTGGTAACATTGTCCGCATTCCCATCGGTGAAACCAATGGCGCCGTTCGGCTGGCCGGCATCGAGGCGTCGGACGGATCACCTCGGGGCATTGGACAATCCGCCAGAGACCGGGACGCCATACTCGCGATCGCAGAAGAGCGTCATCTCGCGATTGTATCCGGGTCCGATAATCATGGCTGGGCGCGGGCTGCGCCAGCCTGGAGCGTGATGCGGATTCCGGGATGGCGCGACA
>JADGQU010000243.1 GCA_017881545.1 Gemmatimonadaceae bacterium | reverse complement strand
GGGCGCGACGCGTGCCGCGGAAAGCGCGGCGCTACAGCTAGCAGCATCTGCACGCGGCGTGACCGCCGTGCGGCACCGCCAGAGCGCGTGCGCCGACGAACTGTTCGATCGGTATTGGGATCTGACCCAATGAGGCCACACGCGCCCGCGTGTGGCTACGGTTCCTGTGCGCATTTTCTCCAGATCGCGTGCCGGCCGCCGCGGGCGACTTCGATCAGCCCTTCTACACGCATTCCTTTCATCGCCAGCTTGATGGTTGCGCGGCTCACGCCCGGACAGGCACGCTCGACCTCGGCCACAGTGAACTGCTCCGGCAGTTGTTCGATGGCCAATCTGACCCGCCCGCTCTTCGTCGGAACCGAGGCGGTGCCAAGTCGCTGATCGAGCTCCCGATATGCAGCGAGGACGATGCCGAGGAAGTACTCGAGCCATGGCTGGATCGAATGCCGCCCGGAATGCCATCCCTCGGACGAGGCTCGCAGGCTCGCATAGTACGAGTCACGCGTCTGCTCGACGATGCGTTCGATGCTCACGTAGCGCGGAATCGTGAATCCCGCCTGATACATCGCGAGCGTTGTGAGAAGCCGTGCGATCCGGCCGTTCCCATCTCGAAACGGATGAATGCAGAGGAAATCGAGAACCAGCGCGGCGATGAGGATCATCTCGTCGTTGGCGCGGGCATCTCGTGCACTCTGGAAATCGCGGCACAGATCCGCCATCGCCGAAGGCGTGAGAAACGCCGCGACCGGGCGGAAGATCACCTCCCTCGTTCCGTCCGGCAACGTTGCCTCGATCGTGTTGTCGACATTCTTCCACTCGCCACCGGCCACGCCGGCCAGCCGATAGAGATCTCGATGCAGTTGCAGGATCGTATTCGGGCTCATGGCCATGTGCGGATACGAAGCGTGGATCGTCGCCAGGACGTCGCGGTATCCGGCGATCTCCGCTTCCGAAGGCGTCGCCGGTGCCGCTCCGAGTCCGACGATCTCACGCACGCGCGCGGGGGAAGCGATGACCCCTTCGATGCGATTCGACGACTCCGAGCTCTCGATGATCGCGCTGCGCTGGAGGCTGGCGAGGACCTTCGGGGCCTGCCGTTCATACAGCTCTTGTTTGCCGCGGAACAGGTAGATCGCCGTGAGTTGAGCCAGAAGCGCAGGCGGGACCGGCTGAAAGATCTGTCCAGCCTGGAAAGAATTCAATGGCATAACTGACCCGAGAAACTCTATAAACTGCGCGCCATTTTATCTAGTTTGTGTTCAATCTTGGGAGTTCATACCCATCCTGGGGGGCCGGGGTCAGACGCGACCAGTCCGTTCTCGAGAGGGGGCGATCTGATGCGGAACCGGTCAGAACTCCGGCAGCTTCGCGCGACAATCAAGAGTGCCGTAGTGCGTTCGGGTTCAGATATCGCCCGAAGTCCGCGGATTCCTCTCAGAGTTTGACGACAGAAGCCGGGCTCGGGCTTGGGTGGTTCATTCAGGGGGTGTCGGGATTCCTGGGAGAGTGATCGTGCGGAGGACCGAGATATTCAATCCCGCCAACCCTCTTCAAGTTTCCCCACGGCGTCCGCGAGTCTTTCCCGCGCCCGGGCCCGAGCCTGAGCCCGGTTTTTGACTCTAGGATTTCAAATATTTTTGGGGTAGCTCTCGCAGAAACCGGGTCCCCATTCAAATCGGCTATTGTTCCCACCGTGCGTGCCCGTGACATCGACCGTCTGCTCGCCGCGCTGGAGAGCGCTCGGCGCGTGCCGGCCGACTCCGCCGCTGTGCTCGAGCTGCTGGCGTCGCTCGATGGCGTGGACATGCCTGACGGGGAACGGCTGGCGCGATTTCATGACGCTCTTCTCTTTCTTTGCGCCTATCCCGCAACCCCGCGGATCCTGAAGCGTGCCGAATCGATCCTGAAGCGATTCGGCAGGCGCGTGGCCATACTGGCGCGCACTGGAGGCTTCGATCCCCTTCTCCACCCGGAGATTTCCGGGATCGCCGGAACCACGGTGGAGCTTGTCTTCTCGTACGACCTGGTCCGCTGGCTGGCGATCCATTTTCCCAGACAGGTCGACATCGACTGGGAGGAGCAGCCGAATCCGGAGAGGTTGGCGACAGTGCTCCCGCTTCTCGTTCCACTGCTCGAGGAAGAGGCGAGCGTCGATGCCAACGTGCCGTACCTCACGTGGCTCGGAGCGGCGGGGGCGCTGGCGAAGGACGGCGGACTGGCCTGGCTCATCCGGCACCTCGAGAAGCTCCCCCTCCCGGCCCATCACCGCGCCGCTCTTTACGACTCCCTCGGACTGTGGATCCGGTGGAGGCTCGGCAATTCGGCAGCGACGCGGACCTCGATGCGACGTCCGCCGCGAACGATCTTCTATCAGCAGACGGCACCGCTGGCCCGGCGCGAGGTTTCGATCGCGCGCGAGCTCGCCGGCGAGCCGCTTCGTGTCGCAAGGCTTTCGCCGCGTGAAGGAAAGGTGGTTCTCGATATGGCGCGTGCCGCACTGGCCACCCGCTATCGCGAGCTCTACTGCTTCACTTACGGCGACCCGGCAACGATCCTCTCGGCCGATTGTGGCCGCGGCCTCGAGATCCTTCTGGTCGGAATCGCTGCGGAGAGACGCCTTCCGTTGCGGGCCGGCTTCGCTCCGCTCATTCTGAGAAACGGGGTCCCCATCGGCTATGGCGATGCGTTCGGAATCTGCGAGCGGATGGAAGTCAGCTTGAACATCTTCTACGCCTTTCGCGACGGCGAGTCGGCCTTCTGCCTTGCCAGGCTGCTGAAGCTCTATCACCAGCTGTTCGGCTCGACCTCGTTCTCCATCGACCCCTACCAGATCGGCATGGAGAACGACGAGGCCATCGAGTCGGGCGCTTTCTGGTTCTACCGAAAGCTCGGTTTCCGCTGCACCGACCCGAGCATCGAGCGCATGGCGCGTCGCGAAGAGGAGCGGATGGCGAAGAAGCCGGGACATCGCACCTCCGCGCGCATGTTGCAGAGAATGGCGCGCGGCTCACTCCTCTGGGAGCAGCCGAACGCCACCGGCACCTCCGCCGGATTCCAAGGCGGGAGTGAATGGGACCGCTTCCACATCCGCAACATCGGCCTCGCGGTGCAAAAGCTCTTCGCGCACAACGGACAAAGCGCCCCGGAGCTCAACGAGTCGACCCTCACGCACATCGCCGCCGCGCTGCGCATCGACGAGCGCTCGTTACCGGCGCTGGAGCGCCACGCACTCGCGCGCCTCGCTCCCGTCCTCGCCGCCATCCCCGATCTGAGGCGATGGAGCGCAGAGGAGCGCGACGGCGTTCGCGAGATCATCCGCGCGAAGACACGCCGTCGCGAGCAGGTGTACCTCCGACTCCTCGGGCGTCACCACAGGCTCCGTCGGGCATTGATCGAGCTCGGCTCCTCCGGCGTCACTCCACCCACTTCGCGATGAACAGGTTCATCTCGTGGCCCTCCGGTTTGGCCCGGCTGGAGGCCCAGACGAGATACTGGCCGTCGGGACTGAAGACCGGGAAGCCGTCGAAGCCGGGGGCGGTCGTGATGCGCTCGATCCCCTGCCCGTCCTTTCCGATGGTCCAGAGATCGAACTGAAAGCCTTCGGCGTTGACGTTCGAGGCGAAGATCAGGCGCTTCCCGTCGTTCATGAAGTAGGGGCAGAAATTCGCCGCGCCGTTGTGCGTGACCTGACGCTGGTTCGAGCCGTCGGCATTCATCAGGAAGAGCTCCATGTGCAGCGGCTTGACGAGGCCCTTCGCCAGAAGCGCGCGATCCTCATCGAGCGCCGGCCCCACGGGATGATTGGCGCGCCAGACGATCTCCGTGCAATTCGCGTTGTAGAAGGCCCCGCCGTCGTAGCCGGGAGAATTGGTCAACCTCTTGACCTTGCCGCTGGCCTCCTCCATCTCGTACAACTCGAGGTCGCCGTCGCGCATCGATGTGAAGATCATCTTCCCGCCCTGATGGCACCACGTCATCTCCGCGTCGTAGCCGCTGGTCGTCGTGATCCGCTTCGCATTCGAGCCGTCGACGTTGGCCTCGACGATGTCGAATGACTCATAGACGGGCCACACATATCCCTTCGACATGTCCGGCTTCGGCGGGCACTCCGCGCCGCCGCCCTCGGTCGTGGCGTAGACGATGCGATCACCCTGCGGATAGCGGTAGTAGCCGCACGTGGTCCGTCCTTTGCCGCTCGAGACGAGCCTGGTCTCGCCGGTCCCGAGATCCATCGTGTACTCCTGGTCGCATCCGGCACCCGGAACGGTGGCCTGGAAGATGATCTTCGTTCCGTCCGGGCTGAAGTAGGCCTCCGCGTTCTCGCCGCCGAACGTGAGCTGGCGGACGTCCTTCAGATGTTTCTCGCCGTCGTACGTCTTCTCGACCGGCTTCCCGGCGTTGATCGCAAGATTGTGCGGGGCCGCTGTCCCGGCGGCCGGGTTTCCGCCCCCGGGATTCGCGGGAGCCGGCGAGGGCGCCGGTCCTACACCCCTGGTGCTGAGCGTGGCGCGCAAGGTGGTCCGCGCACCGTTGCGGACGACGATGACGTCGACCGTGTCTCCCGGCTTGTGATCCTGCAGCGCGTACGTCATGTCGTAGAGGTTCTCGATGCGTGTCCCGCCGATCTCGACGATGCGATCGCCGCCCTTGATGCCGGCCTTCTCCGCGGGTGAGCCG
>JADGQU010000242.1 GCA_017881545.1 Gemmatimonadaceae bacterium | reverse complement strand
GCCAACTTGACGTCGCGCGGCATGTAGAGCGATGAGGCGCCAGATAGCGGGAGCGGGGCGGTGGAAGGGGCCGGAGCACATCCGGCCGCGAGCAATCCGGCGACGAAAACGAGGGTAGCGCGCATAGGAAAGTGGGAAGGGTTGTTTGCCAAAACAGAACGTGCGTGGCGATGGTCGGCAAGTATTTGGCGGAACTGACAACTACGTGAGCTCAAAACTACGCTGCCGCCCGCCGCCCGCTGAACGCTGTCTGCTAGCTGCTGCCAACGCCGGGACCGATCGCGTGGCGTTCTGGGGAACGGCGAATGAATTTTTGAAGCACGAGCCGCCTGTGCCTTGACCCCGCCTGTGCTGTCCTGACGTTTGCAGCAGGCAACGGTTAGCGTTCAGCGGGCAGCAGGCGGCAGCGTAGTTCGGGCCCCACGCCATTGTCAGTTCCGAACAAGAGCTTTCCCTAGCAAATCGGTCCCTGTCCGGGTAACTTTTGCGCGCTGTACTGGAGGGGAAACACCGCGAGAAACCGAGCACCAAAGGGAGAGCGTTGACAAGCACGAAACCCACGGCCGACACTCCATCGTCGCGCGAGTTCGTCAAGGCGCTGACGCTCACCGACGCGACAATGCTCGTCGCGGGCTCGATGATCGGGTCGGGCATCTTCATCGTCTCCGCCGAGATTTCGCGGACGGTCATGTCACCCTTCTGGCTGCTCATGGCGTGGGTCGTCTCGGGCGTCGTGACGATCTTCGGCGCCCTCGCGTACGGCGAGCTCGCGGCGATGTATCCCAAGGCCGGCGGCCAGTATGTGTTTCTACGGGAGTCCATGGGTCATCTCATGGGCTTTCTTTACGGTTGGACCCTTTTTGTCGTGATCCAGACCGGGACCATCGCGGCCGTCGCTGTCGCGTTCGGAAAATTCCTCGGAGTACTCTGGCCCGCGATCACGCCCGACCGGTACTCGTGGTTCCCGCAATTGGACTTCACGCTCTCGGGCGCTCCCGTGCAGCTCGGATTGTCGCCGCAACGGCTGATCGCCATCATCAGCATCTGGGTCCTGACCTGGATCAATCTGCGCGGCGTCAAGGAAGCCAAGATCGTTCAGACGACGCTGACCATCGTGAAGACCGGCGCCCTCGCCGCGCTCATCCTCCTCGGACTCACCATCGGCCGTCACTCGGAGGCCATCGCGGCGAACTTCGCAAACGGAAACTTCAATCCGGTTGCGTTCGTCCCGGCGTTCGTGATCGCATTCGGATCCGCACTGGTAGGTTCCCTGTTCGCGAGTGACGCCTGGAACAACGTAACATTCGCCGCTGCGGAGGTTCACTCGCCGCAGAGAAATCTCCCGCGCGCGCTCATCTACGGGACGGGACTCGTCTGCCTGCTCTACCTCCTCGCGAACATATCCTACCTGAACGTGCTGCCACTTCACGGAGTGGCGAACGGCGCCACGGCGATGGAGCGCGGAATTCAGTACGCCACGCAGGACCGGGTGGCGAGCGCGGTGGTCGAGACAATTTTCGGCGCAGCAGGCGCATCGATCATGGCGGCGGCAATCCTGATCTCGACCTTCGGGTGCAACAACGGACTGATTCTGTCGGGCGCGCGAGTCTACTACGCCATGGCGCGGGACACGTTGTTCTTCGCGAAGGCCGGCACATTGAATCGCCACAATGTTCCCGCGGCGGCATTGATTGCGCAGTCGATATGGACGAGTTTGCTCTGTCTCAGCGGGACGTACGGGCAGCTACTCAACTACGTCATCTTTGCCGCCTTGATTTTCTACGCGCTGACGACGGTCGGCCTGTTCAGGCTCCGTACGCTGCGTCCCGACGCCGAACGGCCTTATAAAGTTGTCGGCTACCCGGTTCTGCCTGCTCTGTACATCATTCTCGCATCGGCAATCGCTGTGATTCTGCTGATCGCAGACCAGACGCGAACCCAGGCACTTTTCGGGCTCGTGATCGTGCTGCTCGGCGTACCCGTCTATTTCATCTGGCGCAAAGTTGAATCTGCACCAGCGCGCTGAGCACAAAGCCGGCTCCATCCGAGCCGCCTGTTATTCACCCTTGGAGAATTCAGAATGAATCGGAAGTTTGCGGGATTTGTTGGTACACTTGTCGTCGCTCTGGCCCTGCTGACCGTACTCGTGACGCGCACGTCCGCGCAGGGCGTCGCGGAGAATCGTACTGACAGCGCGATCGCGGCGTCGGCCACTGGCACTGCGCAAGCCGTCCCGGTGGAGCACAAAGCCGGCGGAGAAGCGAACCTCGTAATTCCGGACCTGTCGAAGGTCAGTTTCCTGGGAGGAATCCACGGGCGCTCGCTCCTCATGGGCGGACTCGTCATCTGCGCGCTCGGACTTCTCTTCGGCCTCGTGTTCTACAGCCAGCTCAAGCGCATGGCCGTGCACGAATCGATGCGCGAGGTCTCCGAGCTGATTTACGAGACGTGCAAGACCTACCTGATCACGCAAGGGAAGTTCATTCTCATTCTCGAGCTGTTCATCGGCTTCGTGATCCTGTTGTACTTCGGCTTCCTGCTGAAGTTGGAGCCGATGAAGGTCGCGATCATTCTGTTCTTCAGTCTCGTCGGCATCGCGGGCAGCTACGGCGTGGCCTGGTTCGGCATCAGAATCAACACCTTCGCGAATTCGCGCACGGCCTTCGCGAGTCTTCGCGGCAAGCCGTACCCCTGCTACTCGATACCGCTCAAGGCGGGCATGAGCATCGGCATGCTACTCATCAGCGTCGAGCTGGTGATCATGTTGTTCATCCTGCTGTTCATTCCCGGCGACTATGCCGGCCCGTGCTTCATCGGGTTCGCGATCGGTGAGTCGCTCGGCGCGGCAGCGCTGCGCATCGCGGGTGGAATCTTCACCAAGATCGCCGACATCGGCGCGGACCTGATGAAGATCGTCTTCAACGTGAAGGAAGATGACCCCCGGAACCCGGGCGTGATCGCGGATTGCACCGGCGACAACGCCGGAGACTCGGTCGGCCCGAGCGCCGACGGGTTCGAGACGTACGGCGTGACCGGCGTCGCGCTCATCTCCTTCATCGTCCTTGCCGTGCGGGAGCCGTCGGTGCAGGTGCAGCTGCTGGTGTGGATCTTCGTGATGCGCATCATGATGGTGGTGGCGAGCGGACTCTCCTATCTGATCAATGAAGCGGTCGCGAGAGCGAGATACGTAAATGCCGACGAGATGAACTACGAGTCGCCGCTGACCTCGCTCGTGTGGCTGACATCGCTGCTCTCCGTCGCACTCACCTATCTCGTCTCCTACCTGCTGCTGCCCGATCTCGGCGACGGCTCGCTCTGGTGGAAGCTCTCGACCGTGATTACCTGCGGCACGCTGGCTGGAGCAATCATTCCTGAGCTCGTGAAGGTGTTCACGTCGGTTGACTCGCGTCACGTCAGGGAAATCGTGACGTCGTCGCGAGAAGGCGGGGCATCGCTCAACATTCTGTCGGGACTCGTGGCCGGAAACTTCAGCGCGTATTGGATCGGCATGGCGATCATGGCACTAATGTCCATTGGGTTCCTCGTGAGCACGACCGGCTTTGGCACGCTCATGATCGCCCCCGCGGTGTTCGCGTTTGGTCTCGTTGCCTTCGGATTCCTCGGAATGGGACCGGTCACGATCGCGGTTGATTCGTATGGTCCGGTTACAGACAATGCCCAATCGATATTCGAGCTGTCGCAAATCGAGCAGGTGCCCGGCATCAAGCAGCAACTGAAAACCGAGTATGGCATCGATCCACAGTTCGAGCGGGCGAAAGATCTGCTCGAGGCAAACGACGGGGCGGGCAACACGTTCAAGGCGACCGCCAAGCCGGTTCTCATCGGCACTGCTGTCGTTGGTGCCACGACGATGATCTTCTCGATCATCCTCGGGCTTACCCATGGATTGCAGCCTGAGTTCATCGCCAATCTCTCCATCCTGCACCCGCCGTTCCTGCTTGGCCTCATTGCCGGTGGAGCGATGATCTACTGGTTCACCGGCGCATCGACCCAGGCGGTGACGACCGGCGCCTACCGGGCCGTCGAGTTCATCAAGGCCAACATAAATCTCGAGAGCAGCGCGAAGGCATCGGTTGCCGACAGCAAGAAGGTGGTCGAGATCTGCACCAAGTACGCGCAGCAGGGAATGTTCAATATCTTCCTGACTGTTTTCTTCGCGACGCTCGCCTTCGCGTTTGTCGAACCGTACTTCTTCATCGGGTATCTGATTTCGATCGCGCTGTTCGGATTGTTCCAGGCGATCTTCATGGCCAACGCCGGCGGCGCGTGGGACAACGCGAAGAAAATCGTGGAAGTCGAGCTGAAGCAGAAAGGCACTCCGCTTCACGCTGCGACCGTGGTCGGTGACACCGTGGGCGATCCCTTCAAGGACACCTCGTCGGTCGCCATGAACCCGGTGATCAAGTTCACGACCCTCTTCGGCCTCCTCGCCGTCGAGCTCGCCGTGGGGTTGAGCCGCGGCGTCTCGCTCGGCCTCGCCGCCGTGTTCTTCCTGATCTCCGTCGTCTTCGTGTGGCGCTCGTTCTACGGGATGCGCATCACGACGACGGGCGTCGACGGCGTCGACGCCGCGAAGGCCGCCTGAGCCGCGCGACCTGGTCGTCCGCGCGCCCGCTCAAGGCTGGCGCGCGACCAGGTCCACGCGATAGGTCGCGTA
>JADGQU010000037.1 GCA_017881545.1 Gemmatimonadaceae bacterium | reverse complement strand
TCGGCGCGGTTCTGGGAAGCTCGATCTGGGCCGAGCCCGCGGTCGCCCCCAGCGCTCCGGCCATCAGGGTCAACACACCTAAACTCTTGCGGGATATCAGTGAGGCTAAGGTCTTGCGATATATGGGCATTAAACGGCTAAGGCTACTGTATTTGGCTGGGTTCTCGAACCATCCTACTATTACAATTGCCGTTCCACTACGACGGCCATTCCGCACCGTTGTTTGGGGAACTTTTTCGCGCATCGTGACCGGCGCGGTTGGTCGGCGCTCCGACATGCAAATCTGAAAGACAATCAGCCGACTCAATCCACGCATCGAGCGACAGCGAGTCCACCGCATCAGGAAGTAGATTATGCAGTCCCTTACCCGCGGCTCACCGGAGAAAGAGATGACGACGAGCAAGGAAACCGAGTGGATGAATCACCCGAGGCTGCGGAAGCTCGTGACGGCCGTCAACGAGCTCACTCTCGCCGAACGGATCACTCTCGTTAAGGGGCTCGTGCCCGCCATCGCGGACGAGCTGTCCGATACGGAGTACGAGAGATTCGTCGACGCGATACGATTGAAGGGTGAGCGCTTTCACGAAGCGCAGGCGCATCCCGGCGAGGGCAGGGCGGACAGGAAGGTTCCGGGCGACCGCGACATCGAAGGACGATAGGAGGCCCTATGAATTTCTACTGGATATTCGGGATTCTCATTGCCGCGGCCATTGCATTCGCGTTCATCGCGGGCACGCGGAAGCCCAAGCCGTAGTCCGCGCCGTTCCTTCGTGACTCCCTGGGATTAGATCCCGAGCGCGAGCTGGATCGGCGCGGTGGCGATGCCAGTGCCGGCGCCCACGCATATCGGCCCCACGACACTGTTCTGCGCCGCAGCCGTGAGGCGTCCCCTGAATCTCGCGCGGCGCAGCGAATCACCGACGGTGCCGAGCGCGGTTCGCGGATTGTTGTTTTGTTCGCTCAGGTGAGCGAGGACGATGTTGTTGAGCGCCGAGTGGATGCTCTGACTGGCCGCGTGCGCGGCGTCCCGATTGCTCAGATGCCCGTACTTGCCGCGGATCCTCGCCTGCACTGAGGGCGGGTACGGTCCCGTGCGCAGCATTCCCTCATCGTGGTTCGATTCGATGACGAGGATATCCAGCTTGTCGAGGGCGCGGGAGACGCTTTCGGTGACGTGCCCCAGATCGTAAACGATGCCGGCGCGCGCACCCTCTTCCATCGACGTGACGATCACCGCGATCGGCTCATTCGCGTCGTGCGAGACCGGAACCGTCTCGAGGTGAAAATCCCCGACGACCACGCTGCTCTTCCGGGGCGTGAGAATTGTCCGCAGCTCCGCCCAGTCGGGACACATCATCCTTGTCCCGGCCGTGCAGACCACCGTCCAGCCCCATTTTCGCGCGGCCGATGCGACGCCCTTGATGTGATCCGTGTGCTCATGGGTGACCACAACGGCCTCGATCGATTCCGGAGCAACGCCGGCCACGGCGAGACGCTGTTTGAGAACGCGCGGAGCGAAACCGGCATCGACCAGAATGCGCGTGCGAGCTGTCTCGATCAGTATTGCATTGCCGCTACTTCCACTGCCAAGCACCCACAGCTTCATCAAGCGCTCCAACGTTTCTTGTGCGCTTCCGCCAGCTGCATCCGCGCCTTCTCTCCCAGCTCGACCTGACGGCGCGCCATCACTCGCTCGGCCACTGCAAGAAATTTAGTGACGTCGAACGTATCGTAAGGCTCGCGATCGCCCCAGGCGAATGGTGGAACGACCCTCGGCGGCATGCTGGCTCCAAACACGTTTGCGCCGGCGCCGATGACGGTACCGGTGTTCAGCATGGTCCCGATTCCGGTCTTCGCATGATCGCCGAAAAGTGTCCCGAGAAACTGCTGGCCGGTGGTGCGAACCCCCGACGGCGTCCAGAGCTGCACCGGACCATATGTGTTCTTCAGGTTACTGGTCGTCGTCAGCGCGCCAAGGTTGACCCACCGGCCCAGATAGGAATGACCGACGAATCCGGTGTGGGCCTTGTTACTGTGTCCGACAATGATTGTGTGGCTCAGCTCGCCTCGAACCTTGCAATGATCGCCAATCGACGACGCCTCGAGCCTGTCTCCGAGGATTTGCGAATCGCGACCAATCGAGACGGGTCCGACCAGGTGCGTGAATGGCGCGACCGATGTGCCGCGGCGTACCAGTATCGGCCCAGCCGACGCGTCGAGCACGACCTGCGGCCCTATCAAGGCGCCCTCTTCCAGAAAAATCCCGTGATCGCCTACCTTCGTCGCCTTTGTTTTTGCGGTCGCCTCGAGGGATTTCGCGCGGAGGGGAATGTCCTCCATCAGCTGATCAGCCAGGGTGCCGATGAAATCCCACACCTCGTTTATCCAGCGTCCCTTGATCCTCTGCCCGCCGAGTGTCGTCTGGATCGATCCGATGTCGATCGTTCCGTCGGCGAATTGCGAGACCGGGAATGCACGCGCGAGTTTCACCGCGCACGCGGCGCCTTCGCACATGAGCAGGTCGAACCGTTCCAGCTTGAGATCGAGCGGTATCACGCAACGCGTGTTGACGATGATCGAGCCCGCGGGGATCTCCCCCTTGGGCGAGAGAGCGGGCGGTGCCTTGCCCTCCTCGAAGTGCGCGAGGTGAGCGGAGCTGATGAAGCCGGCGCTCTCGAGGCCAGTGGCGCGCTCCCAGCGCTTGCGAATAAGCGATGTCCCTACCCGCAGCTCGCAGCCGGGCCGCGTCAGAGCGAACGGCTCGAATTGCCGTGCCCGCAAATCGTCGAAAAAGTAGAGAGTACTCATGATTTCGCCTGCTCGCTCACCGGGAGCGATTCCACCAGCCGCTTCAGATCCGACGCCTTCTCGCGCGTCGTAACGAGCGTCAGTCCATCGTGCACCACTACCACCAGGTTGTCAACGCCATAAATGACGACAGTGCCGGAATCAGTCTGGACGACGTTGTCGGTGCAATCGAGGATGTGCACGTTTTGAACGTTGCCGGTGGTGACGTTCCCGAACTCGTCCTTGTCGCGCACCCGCCCGAGCGCGGCCCAGGTGCCGATGTCATCCCAACCGAAATCGCCCGGAATGACCGTGACGTTCTTGCTCCGCTCCAGCACGCCGACATCGACCGAGATGGGCTTGGCGACGCTGGCAAAAAACTCAGGTGCTTCGGCATCGGGACCAAGAGCAAGTGCCTTCGCCAGCTCGGGCGAATGCTGCTTCACCTGCGCCAGGAAATCGCCGACGCTCCAGACGAAGATTCCGGAATTCCAGAGATACCCTTCCGAGCGCATCTTCTCCGCGCGTGCCCGGTCGGGCTTCTCGACGAATCGCTTGACGGGAGATCCACTGCTCTTTCCCGGATTGGTGGCCTGGATGTAGCCGAAGCCCTGGTCGGCGCGCGTCGGGACGATGCCCACCGTCACGAGCGTATGGGTTTTCTGCGCGGTCTCTTCCGCATCGAGGAGGATTTCGCGGAATTTCGCCTCGTCGCCGATGTACCAGTCGGCGTGAACCGAGATCATCGTCGCATCCTTGCCGTCTCGACGCTCGATGTTGAGCGCGGCCCACGTCAGCGCGGCCGCAGTTCCCGCTGGCCGCGGCTCGGCGATGATGTTCTCTCTAGGTATCGCCGGCAGGAGCCTCCGGATGGACTTCACGAGGCTCTCATTGGTGAGCACCAGCGTATGTGTTGGCTCGACGATCGAGCTCAGCCTGTCGACCGAATCAACGAGCAGTGGTTTGTCCGTTACCAGCGGAAGCAGCTGCTTGGGCCGCTCGGGCGTGCTGAGCGGCCAGAATCGGGAGCCGACTCCGCCGGCGAGAACTACGGCCCAACGGCTCACTCGCCGCTCACTCCCGCCTCGTCAGGCGCTCCCGTGAGGCGCGCGACGAGCGCGTAGAGTTTTTTCGGACTGAACGGCTTGGTGAGGAACTGCGTCGCCCCCAGCGCCAGCGCATCGCGCTCGTGCTTCGCGTCGCCGCCGGCGGTGAGAATGATGCAGGGTAGCGATTTGAATCGCTCCTGCTCGCGGACCTTTCGCAGCACGTCGAGACCGCTCAGCTTCGGCATCATGAGGTCGAGCAGAGCGAGATCCAGGTGTTCGTCGTTGTTGATGAACTCGAGCGCCTCCTCTCCGTCGTAGGCGAGGCCGACTTGGAACGGACCCTGTTCGAGCTTCATCTTGATGATGCGCCCGATGTGGGGCTCGTCGTCGGCGACGAGCACGTGGCGGAGTCGAGTGGCGGCGTCGGCCACGATCAGATCAGCGATGCGATGTTGCCGCGGTAGCGGCGAACGTCGAAGAGAAGGCCGCCCAGGTCGGCGGACTGACGGAGGAGTACGAGCAGAAGCGTATCGTCAGCAAGAGCGGCAATGATTGCGTAACCCTTCTGGTGCTCGAGTATGGCGGTGTTCATCGGTCCCTGGATTGTCGCCAGGCCGAGGCTCTCCGCCTCCGCAACGAGAGCTGGAACGCGGGCCGCGAGGTCTTCGTTGTTCAGTCCGGGCGCTGCAAATCCTTCGATCAGCAGACCGTCTTTTCCCAATATGAGTACTGCATCAACTCCGGGGCGCTGGCGAAGCGCGCTCGTGAAATCTCTGATGTTGGGCATTGATGGGTGAGGAAGTTGCGAAGCTAGGAAGCTGAAAGAGTGAAGTCAAGCGCGGCAATCGCTTGAACTGTCATAAGTTACGGGGTATTATCGTGAAGCAACCCCTCCTGTCTCTCATCTGTCTCATCTACCGAATGAAAGCTCGTCTCGCACTATTCGCGGCGATGGTTGTCGTGGCCGGTCTGAACGCTTGTGGCAATCCCACGAACATTCGGGCAAACCTTCCCACGTCCGTCGATTCGCTGTCACTCTTTGCCCTGTCGGGTACGCCACCAACCTACCCGAGCGGCATCGCCATCCTTTCCAGGCAACCGGTCCGTGTTGACGGCTTCGCGTCGTTCGATGTCGCCTTCGACATCGACGCCGCAGGCAACGTCATAATCTCACCGGTCAAGCTCGTGGTGGTCTCTCCCGGCGGCTCGCGCCCGGTCGGCTTGCTCAAGGTGCCGGGCACGTTCGCCACTGCGCTCGAGGCTCCGAAGAGTGGTTACGAGCTGGATTCCTCGCTGGTCCTGGCGCCAGGTGAGGTCGTAATGGTGCAACCAGCGCACAACACCAGCGGCGACCTGTGCCAGTTTGCCATCAATCCGAACATCTACGCGAAGATCGCCGTCGACAGCGTCAACGTCGCGGCCAGAACTCTCTTTCTTCGATTGGGACTCGATCCAAATTGCGGGTTCCGTTCATTCGCGGACGGAATCCCCACGAGCTGATTGGTGCACGACCTGAGGATGGTGCGCGAGCACATCGACGCACTTCGCGCTGGCATGCGCCGCCGCGGAGCTCTCGATGCGCTCTCGCCGACCATCGAGCGGGCGATCGCCCTCGACAAATCGCGGCGCGAGACGATCCAGGCCGTTGAGGAACGCAAGGCCGCGCGCAATGCCGTCACCCAGCAGGTCGGTCAGCGAAAGCGCGCGGGTGAAGCGGCTGAGGATCTCCAGCTGCAGTCGCGCACGCTGGGAGACGAGATCGCGCGGCTCGACCAGGAGCTGGCGGCGACGGAAAGCGAGCTGTCGGCGATAATGCTGGAACTCCCCAACGTTACTCTCGACCAGGTACCCGCCGGCGGGGAGGAGAACAACTCTGCCGTAAGGAGCTGGGGCACGCCGCGCGAAGGAGCGCGCGTCCAGCCACACTGGGAGGTCGGCGCCAGGCTCGGGATCATCGATTTCGAGCGCGGCGCCAAGATCAGCGGCTCGGGCTTCATCGTGTTTCGAGGAATGGGAGCGCGTCTGGTTCGCTCGCTCATGAACCTCATGCTCGATGTCCACACAGGGCAGCACGGCTATCAGGAGACGTGGGTTCCGGTGGTGGTGAATCGCGCCAGCATGATCGGCACCGCGCAGCTCCCCAAATTCGAGGAAGACATGTACGCGCTGGCCGGCGAAGACGCCTTTCTCATTCCCACGGCGGAGGTGCCCCTGACCAATCTCTATCGCGACGAGATCCTGCCGGAGTCGGAGCTCCCAAAATCCTTTACTGCCTACTCGCCCTGCTTCAGGCGCGAGGCAGGAGCGGCGGGCAAGGATACGCGCGGACTTCTGCGCGTCCACGAGTTCGACAAGGTCGAGCTCGTGCGCTACGTCACGCCCGAGACTTCGGGCGAACAGCTCGAGCTGCTCACTCGCCATGCCGAAAAGATTCTCGAGCTGCTCGAGCTTCCGTATCGGGTCGTTCGCCTCGCCGCCGGCGACACCGGATTTGCCAGCGCGCACACGTATGATCTCGAGACGTACGCCCCAGGAGTGGGCAAGTGGCTCGAGGTATCGTCCTGCAGCAACTTCTCCGATTTTCAGGCGCGGCGTGCGAACATCCGCTACAAGCCAGCGGACGGTGGAAAGCCGCGCTTCGTCCACACGCTCAACGGTTCCGGGCTCGCATTCCCCCGCGTCATCGCATCGATTCTCGAGCATCATCAGCAGGAGGATGGCAGTGTGCGCGTCCCCGCTGCGCTCAGCACCTATCTCGGCGCAGAGCGCCTGGCCTGAGCAATGCGCCGGCTCGCTCCGGTAACGCTCGTCACCATCGGCGTGCTCGCGCTGCTGGTGTGGTACGTCATTTACACGCGCGGCGTGGTGCGAGAGCTGCGACAGGAGGCGTCGCGCGTCGGCCTGATGTACGCGCGCGTGTACAACGGTCTCAGCGATCCCAATCCTGACGGCGCCACCGCCGCGCTGCTCGATCTCTCGCGCCACATTCGAGAGTCGGGAGTTCCGATGATTCTCACCGACGTGCGGGGAAACCCCACCGACACCGCCAATCTTCCCTTCTCGTCGTCGCTCGGCTCGAAGGAGATACGAAACTACATCCAGGAGCTCGACCGGCAAAACGTGCCGATGGTCGAGCCCGGCGTGGGGGCAGTTCACTACGGTAACACGGCGCTCGTTCGAGGCCTGATTCTCATTCCCGTTCTTCAGTCCATTCTGATCGGAATGGTGCTGCTGGCCGGCGCGTATGCGCTGCGCACGCGCGGCCGTGCCGATCGCGAGCAGATATGGGCCGGCATGGCGCGCGAATCCGCGCACCAGCTCGGTACGCCTCTCTCCAGCATCAGCGGCTGGATCGAGCTGTTGCGCGAGACCGAGCCGGAAGCGACGACGGTTGCCGCGCTCGATCACATGGAGGCGGATCTGGAGCGGCTGAAGCGCGTCGCCCACAGATTCGAGCGTATCGGACGGCCGCCCCGGCAGGAACCCGTGGACCTCGGCATTCTCGTCGACCGCGTGGCAGCGTACTTCAGGGCGCGCGTTCCGACGCTCGCGCAGCGAGTGACCGTCTCGTCATCCCACCAGGGCGATCTCGTCGTTCAGGGAGATCCGGTGCTCCTCGAGTGGGCGCTCGAGTCGCTGGCGAAGAATGCGATCGACGCGCTGGCGGGCAGGGACGGCAAGGTGCAGATATCGGCTGAGTCGCTGCCGGAAGGTCGTGTGCGGGTCCGCGTGTCGGACGACGGGCCGGGCGTTCCCCGCGAGATTCGCAATCAGATCTTCGATCCCGGATTCTCGACCAAGGAGAAAGGGTGGGGAATCGGACTCTCCCTCGCGCGCCGCATCGTGCGCGACAGTCATGGGGGAGAGTTGATGCTGGTTCCATCCGAACGGGGCGCGACCTTCGACATGGTCCTTGGCTGATCGCGTTATCTTCAAGTGATGGCTGAATCAACGAACGCCGCAACAGTCGAACGTGCCGAGCCTCTTGCCGGATTGAATCCGGCGCAGCGCGAGGCCGTGCTTCATTTCGAGGGTCCGATGCTCGTGCTCGCCGGAGCGGGCTCGGGCAAGACGCGCGTGCTCACCACCCGCATCGCGCGGCTGATCGAGCATCACGGAGTCGATCCGTCGCGCATCCTCTCTGTCACTTTCACCAACAAGGCCGCGGGTGAGATGCGCGACCGAATCGCGCGCCTGCTGGGCGAAGAGCCGAAGGGAATGTGGAGTGGAACGTTTCACGCGATCGGGGCGCGCATCCTTCGCAGCTCCGCCCATCACGTGGGGAGGAAGTCCAGCTTCACGATCTATGACGAAGACGACACGCTCGGCGTGATCAAGAGAATCATGGAGCGCGAGGGAGTGCCGCAGAAGCAGTACAGCCCGAAGGTGATAGCCTCGCTCATCTCCGACGCGAAGAACGCGCTCGTCTCTCCGGCCGAATACGAATCGCTCGCGATGGATCCGGTTTCGCGGACGGCGGCCAAGGTTTACAAGCAGCTGGAGCCGACCTTGCGTGCGGCGAACGCTGTGACTTTCGACGACCTGCTGGTGCTGCCGGTCGAGATCTTCCGCAAGGACGAGACGACGCTGGCCCGCTATCGAGACCGGTTCCAGTTCATTCTGGTAGACGAATACCAGGACACCAACCGCGCGCAGTTCCAGTTCATCAAGATGCTCGGGAGCGCGCATGGAAACGTCGTCGTCGTCGGCGACGACGATCAGTCGATTTACGGCTGGCGCGGCGCCGACATCCGCAACATTCTCGATTTCGAGAAGGAGTTCTCCTCGGCCAGGGTCGTGCGTCTCGAGGACAACTACCGCTCGACGCCGGACATCCTTCACGTCGCCAACGCGGCGATCACCCCGAACATCGGCAGAAAGGGGAAGACGCTGCGCGCGACGCGCGAAGCTGGCGAGCCGGTGACGCTGCTCGCCGCACTCGACGAGCGGGACGAGGCGGACTTCATCCTGGAAGAGATCAAGGCGCGCCGGAATCGCGAGAATCGTGGACTCAACGAAT
The DNA here is from genome assembly GCA_017881545.1 of Gemmatimonadaceae bacterium. Lineage (GTDB taxonomy): Bacteria > Gemmatimonadota > Gemmatimonadetes > Gemmatimonadales > Gemmatimonadaceae > UBA4720. The sequence continues at coordinate 3,391 of JADGQU010000037.1, read as the reverse complement.
TCGCAGTGTTGTACCGAACGAACGCGCAGAGCCGAGCGCTGGAAGACGCGCTGCGGCGCGACGCGATACCGTACCGACTGGTCGGATCGGTTCGGTTCTACGATCGCCGCGAGATTCGCGACCTGATGGCGTACCTGAAGCTCATCGCGAATCCGTCGGACGAAGAAGCCTTTCGCCGGGCGATCGGCGTGCCCAAACGCGGAATCGGGGACAGCTCTGTCGATACGCTGGCAGCGCGGGCGCGCGAGGCGCGCGTCTCGCTCTCGGAGGTTGCGGCCCGGGAAGACCTCCAGGAATCGCTGCGCCCCGCGGCGCGTAAAGCTTTGGCGGATTTTACGCGCCTGATTTCCTCACTGCGCGAGCGCGCGAAGGACACGAGCGTGGATGTTCTGATTCAGGAGCTCATCGGCGAGATCCGCTACGTGGAGTATCTCCAGGCCGAAGGACCTGAGTCCGCGCGGGACCGGATCGAGAATCTGAGCGCGCTCGTGAATGGAGCGGCCGAGACCGTGATCGACGACGGTGGCGAAGTAGGCCTGACACCGCTCGATCATTTCCTCCAGCGCGCGATGCTCGTCGCCGGCGCCGACGCTCTCGATCCTTCGGCCGATGCGGTCACGCTGATGACTCTCCACAACGCCAAGGGACTCGAGTATCCGGTCGTCTTTCTCACCGGCCTCGAGGACGGTCTGTTTCCGCTGTCGCAATCCTTCGACGATCCGCCCAAGCTCGAGGAAGAGCGCCGGCTGTTCTACGTGGGGATCACCCGCGCGGAGGAAAAACTCTACCTCTCTCATACGGAAATGCGCCGGCGGAACGGAGAGCTGTTGCCGTCGATCCAGTCGAGATTCCTGCGCGAGATCGCCGGCGCTCATCTCGACGAAAGGAAGACACTTCGGGTGAGCTCGATGGGCCGCGGAACGCTGGGTCGCGAAAGCGGCTTCAGGGGCGCATATGCGGCGCGCCGCACGCACGACGTTCCCGCCTGGCGCAAGGTCGATCCCATCTCCGAAGCCGAGCAGTCGCAGGACGAGCCGCGCTATGTGAAAGGAGAACGAGTGAAACACAAGCTGTTTGGCGACGGATCGATCGCCGAGCTGTCGGGCGTGGGGCGCGAAGTGAAGGCCATCATCGATTTTGACGACGAGATGGTCGGGCGCAAGACGATCAAGCTTGCTTACACAACCCTCGAGCGCGGGCAGGAATAATGGCCGTCACACGTGAGGATGTGCTGCACATCGCCGAGCTCGCGCGCCTGGGCGTCGATGACGCCCGCGCCGATGCGCTGACAAAGGAGCTGAGCGCGATCCTCGCTCACATGGAGGTTCTGTCGCAGGTCGATACGTCAACGGTTCCGGCGACCACCGGAATCGGCATCGACGGAACTCCGTTGCGGCCGGACGTCAGTGTGCCGCCGCTGATGGCGCGGACGCTCGACTCGTTCGCCCCGGCCATGCGCGATGGCTTCTTCCTCGTTCCGCGCCTGGCGACGCACGAGGACTCCGGCGAGAGCGGCGCTTGAGCAAGGAGACCTTCGACAAGCTCGGCGCGGCGGCGATCGCCTCGAGCGTCCGTGCGGGAGATGCCTCGCCCTCCGACATGGTTCGGGCGTCGTTCGAGCGCGCGCGTGAGATCGGCGCGGGCCCCGACGGGCTCAACATCTATCTTCACTCGGACGAAGCGGCGAGCCTCGAAGAAGCTGAAGCGATAAAAAGCCGCGCGGGAAACGCGGCCGACGCGGGAGTCCTGGCTGGAGTTCCCGTTGCGATCAAGGACAACATTGCGTCGCTCGGCCTGCCAACTACCTGCGGATCGAGAATCCTCGCGGGGTACGTCAGCCCATTCGAAGCGACCGCGATCGCGAGGCTCCGCGCGCAGGGTGCGCTGATCGTCGCCAAGACGAACATGGACGAGTTCGCGATGGGATCGTCGACGGAGAACAGCGCTTACGGACCGACACGGAATCCGCTCGACGTGCGTTGCGTTCCCGGCGGATCGTCGGGCGGATCGGCGGCCGCTGTCGCCGCGGGGATAGTCCCACTGGCGCTCGGTTCGGAGACGGGCGGCTCGGTCCGCCAACCCGCCGCATTCTGCGGAGTCGTTGGCGTGAAGCCGACCTACGGCCGGGTGAGTCGTTATGGACTCGTCGCTTTCGCATCATCGCTCGACCAGATCGGCGTGCTCGGCCGGACCGTCGATGACGCCGCGCTTGGCCTCGAGACGATCGCCGGGTACGACAAGTTTGATTCGACCAGCTCCGACGAGGACGTTCCCATCTATCGACTCTCGGCGCTCGGAAAGTCAGGGTCCAATGCGCGGGGCCCGGCCGCGGAAGCGATTCGCATCGGACACAGTCCGATTCCGCCGGCTCCTCCTCCGGGCGCGACGACACTCGAAGGAGTAGTCATCGGGAAGCCGAAGGAGTATTTCCCCGATTCGCTGGACGCGAGCATCCGGGATCTTTGCGAGCACTCGCTCGACCGTTTCCGCTCGATGGGCGCGACGATCCGGGACATCTCGCTACCGCGCTCACCGCTCGCGATTCCTGTTTATTACATCCTCGCGCCGGCGGAAGCGTCGTCCAACCTCGCGCGATTCGACGGTGTGCGGTACGGGCTGCGCGTCGATCCCGGCAAAGGACTGAAAGCGATGTATGAAGCGACGAGGTCCCAGGGATTCGGGCCCGAAGTCACGCGCCGGGTGCTTCTCGGGACTTACGTTCTCTCCGCCGGATACTACGACGCGTACTACAAGAAGGCGCAGGCGGTGCGCACTCTCATCGCCGACGATTTCCGCTCGGTGTTCACGAGCGGCGTGAACGCGATCTTCACGCCGACAACGCCAACGCCGGCGTTTCCCGTGGGCGCGATCAGCGACCCATACGAGATGTACCTGAACGACATCTTCACGGTGACGGCGAATCTCGCGGGCGTGCCGGCGATCTCCGTTCCGATCGGCCGGGTGCGGCGGCTGCCGGTTGGCGGGCAGATCATCACCGCTCACTTCGACGAATACACGATGTTCCGGTTGGCCTACGCACTGGAGGCGGCGCTCGGCACCGAGGCGCACCAATGACGCGCGAACGGTACGAGATGGTCGTTGGCCTCGAGGTGCACGTCCAGCTAAAGACGCGCACGAAAGCCTTCTGCGGCTGCTCGACGGATTTCGGCGCGCCTCCGAACGTCAACACTTGCCCCGTGTGTCTGGCACTGCCGGGCGCGCTGCCGGTGCTGAACCAGCGAGCCGTCGAGCTGGCGACGAGGGCGGCGCTCGGGCTCGGATGCAGAGTCAACCCGGTTTCCGTTTTCGCCCGCAAGAATTATTTCTATCCAGACCTGCCGAAGGGTTACCAGATTTCGCAGTTCGATCAGCCTCTCGCGACTGGAGGATC
>JADGQU010000241.1 GCA_017881545.1 Gemmatimonadaceae bacterium | reverse complement strand
GAATCGCTGACGTTCAACGCAAACACGGGACGCACATCGCGGTGAGCGACGCACAGTTCTTCTGCACCGCCTGCGACGTGAGCGGCAACGGCTTCGCGCTCGTGGCCACGCGCGGTGCGATCGCATCGCTGCTCGACACGGTCGTCACCGGCGGACGGGGAATCCTCGCGGGGGACGGCGGCACGAGCGCGGACATCGACTGCGCGTCGGCCGGCACGTCGCATCCCTGCAGGATGAACGTATCGGGAGTGGCCGCCCAGGCAGGCAACGGCGCGAGGGCGACGCTATTCGACGTGGGCGATTTTACCGGTCAGCTCCTCGCCGAAGACGGCGGAACGGTGTCGCTCATTGGCGCGCGCCAGACCAGCGGTGCCACGAACGACGCGGACTTCTTCGGCCGCATCGTGGCTGAGGCGAACCTCGACGTCAATCCGCCCACGCAAAGCTCGCTGCGCAGTACCAACGCCGCACACTTCGCGCGCGTGCTCGTGACCGACGGCACGGCCGTTCAGGGGGCGATTCAGTGCACGACCGCCGCGGACGCCGTTCTCGATGGGACCGTGATCGTCGCGCAAGGAGTGGCGATCACAGGCTGCGAGCACGCACCGGCGCCGCTGCCATGACGTCGGGAAACGATCCGCGCGCGAAGAACACCCGGCGACGAGCGTGCGGTCGTGGAGCAACGCCTGCTCAATACGTACTTCCGAACGCCCATTCACACGGGGCATGCGCTTTTCGCGGTATAGTGTTTCTCGTAAGTTACTGAAAAGACGGGAGTACGGTCAGGTTCAACTCCCGCCGCCTCCTCCAGCGCGATCTTCCTGATGACAACGTTGTTTTGCCGAGCCGGCGAACGCCTGCGGAGTTGCCTTGCAGGCCGGCCGCTTATCGTGGTCGACCGCTTCGGCTCCGCCGGCCGTAATACCCCATGTCTCGGTGCGGCCATGACGATCTCTTACTACGCGGCGTGGGGTGAATCGCAAGTACGAAATCTCAACGTCGAGTCGAAAACGCGCGTTCGCGATCCCGCGAGAAAGCACGGCTTTGTCAGCGAGTTGCGCACGGAGTTGCAGCGAGCCGGTATCCGTTCTCCGTATCTTCTGGTCTGGTATGAGACCGACGAGCTTCTTTCGCTCGCTACCGCTCTCGGCGGAGAACTGTTATGCATTCCGCGCCATGTGCGGGAGGCGCTCGAAGACAAGACGCAACTTCTGAGCTTGCTGGAGGCCGCCGATGTGCCGTCTGACTTGCGCATCGATTCCATGAACGTGGCGGGCGTTGCGGCGTTGCCGCCATTTCGGGTCCTGGAGCAGCGTTTCGGATTGCCGTTTGTCGTTCAGACGAATTCGTCAGGCGGGCGCGGCACTGTTTTCATTGGCCAACCAAAGGATTTGCAGCAGACGGCTGCGTTTCGCGGATCGTTGCGCCTTAGCCGCTATGTCGCGGGGTTTTCATCGAATACCACGGTTCTCACCGTCCCTCGATCAACGACGGACTGCGCCGTGTATGTGGATGCGCCGTCTCACAAAGCGATGGGCGTGTCGGCAGTGGGAATTCACGGCGCGAAGGGAGCGGGGAACGATTGGTCCATTCCTTTCCCACGCAAATCGGTCGAGTGCTTCGTCGACGCCGTCGAGCGCATCGGCAAGTACGCGTATCGCACCTTTGGCCTCACCGGGCTGTGGGGAGTCGACAGCATCTGGACTTCGAGCGGCGTTGTCATCAACGAATTGAACGTTCGTAATCAAGGGACGACAGAGGTCTCGGCCGTCAACCAGCAACTTCGCGGATTGCCTCCGTTTCTCGCGGCACACGCGGTATCGCTGCTCGGCGGCATTGTCGACTGGTTGCCGGAAGACGCGGAACATAATGCCGAAACAATTCGTCTCGTGTCGACCTCCGGCCAGCTTGCTCCTTTTTATCTCAAAATTAGAAACACGTTCGGGCGCCCCGTTCGGCCGCTCCCCACATTCAAGGGGAGTGGTCTATATCGTTTCTCCGCGGATGTGTGCCTCGACTGGTCGGGCCCGGCGGTTCGCACGATCGACGCAAACTTCCTGGAGCGCAATATCCTGGTCGCCAATGCGGCACGGCCAGACATACGGTGCGAATCGGGCGCGGAGCTGGGAACACTCGAAGGGCTCACCACAAGCGATTTTGCGATATTCTCGGCGTCGGGCGGGCTGTCGCCATTGGGAACTGACATTGCAGACGCATACTACAAGTGGTTTTCCCCGGTTGAGCGCTGATGACTTCCCGCTGCTGCCGTCGGAGCATGCGAGCGATGTGAGCGCCGAGAGTCAGGCGGTCCGCCGCACACTCCTCGATCAGCTGTGCGGTCTTCCGGCCGTTGCCTTCTCGAGGCTGCAGTACCTTCAACCGCAGATTGGATGCTTCAACGCTTGCGCGTTCTGCAGCCAGTCCGCTGGCACAGAGGTGTGGCAGTTTTCTCGGCGTGGTTTGCGTGATCTCATCGCCGCGCTGCGCCGCGCGGCGCTCGACCGATTCCCCGATGAACCGGCTCTATTCGGAGCGGCGCGCATGCACAGGCCGGGAATCATGTTTCCGTACCTCGACAATGACGTGGCATCCTATCCGTATCTCGATGATTACATCCGGTTGCTGAAAGAGACATGCGGAGTGCGCGTGCGCATCTCTACCGTCGGTTATTCAGCACTCAATACCGAACTTCAATCCATGCACGAGACCATTGCGTCCACACTGGCGCCGGCGTTCGGAGGGATTCGATTTTCCCTGACGCCTTACACGCTAGGCTGGAACGATCGTACCAGGCGCGGCCGGTACGTCCGCGATCTCGCAAATGCATTGAGAACGTATAAGCCGCTGATGGAATCGATTGGCTTCGGCAAGGACACCGCTTGTATCGAGCTTCGATTCGCGCCGCTGATTGGCGATTCGCATGAGCCAATCTTTGACGGCTTCATTGACGGGTACCACGTGATTCATGCCGGTCCACATCTCCTCGTGGCCCGCGTGCCGGGGAAGGGTCCCGAGCCCGCGCGTGTGTCACGACTGGACGGCAAGCGGCCGGTGTTCGCCGCGAATCCGATCTCATACTTCCGGACACTCGATCGAACCCATGACGAGGACGGACGGCGCGCAGCCGTACGCGCCCTCCTCGATCGCCCGGGGGCATCGGCTGTCGGCGTCTATGAGTTTCGCAACGCCGACGGTCCGTACTATGCAATCGATCCGGCATTCCGTGCCGAGGGAGAATTTGTGGCGTTGCATATCTACCCGCGCGCGCGACGCAAGCGGGCAGGGTATGTCGACAGCACGCGGTTCTTTCTCAATGCTGTTCTAAGAATCAAACGTCGTATGGGGATTGGCCGAAGGGGTCGCTTCGGCCACGCAACATGGCGCGACGTCGACGGAGTGCTGCAGGAGTTGACGGAGCAGGCAGAGGCGCTCACGCCTCTATATCCGGAGGCCGCACGGCATATCCGGACCGCCGTTCTTCCGCTGGTGAACACCCTGGTCGCAGTACTCGCCGAGTCGGGCTTTCGTGCCGGCGCGTTTTTCGACCCGCGCTTTACGATCGACACAGGACAAATTGTCAATCAAGGGCGTGCGCTCGGTCTTTTCGGCGGACTGGCACAGACGGCCGACGAGCCGGCGACGCCTTGGGAAGAGCGCGGTTACGGGAAGGTCAGTCTGTCGTCAGAGCGCGGCTATGTCTGGCGCATCGCTCCTCGGCCCGTTTCGCACGCGTTCGCTCGGCCGCCGGCTCATGCCGGAGGCGGCAAGAACGAATGGGCTGGCTCGCAAATCATTAGAATCGAAGAACTTGACCCTCGTCACCTCCTTCCCTATGATAGGGAGACTGGTGCGCCGCTCCGCGCGTTCGACGTCGTCGGAGTCGAGTTGGAGCACGTACGGCGACAGGACGCGTCGCAGCGATTCCTCTATCCAGGACTCACCTAGAGCTCATCCACGGTGCTCGAGACCGAATACAGCGACATGCCGCGCGAAACCGCGCAAAAGCTCAGTGCGGTGAGGAACCGCCTTCGCGATGAAGGCGTACTCCCGCTCCTTCAGGAAAACTTCCTGCGATTGTGCAAGCTGTTTCTCGGCGGCGGCACGGGCCGCATCCCTGAGCGTCAGATCGTGCCGGTGCCGAGCCTGCCGGCGCTCAGAAGCTTCGGCGCCTGTCGCGAAGCAGGCGTCGCGGCGATGGATCGCGTAGCGGTGCTCAAGCTCAACGGTGGCTTGGGGACCAGTATGGGACTCGACGGACCAAAAGCTCTCCTTATCGCGAAGGGTGGTCTCACGTTTCTCGACATCGTGTGCCGCCAGGTCCTCGCACAGCAAGGCCGATCCTGCCGTATGCCCCTCATCTTAATGAACAGCTTTCGAACGCACCAGGCTTCGCTTGAATTTCTGTCGCGTTATCCCGGCCTCGCCAGCGATGTGCCGCAGGACTTCTGTCAAAGCACCGTGCCTCGGCTCGATGCCGACGGGGTCGCCCTTCCAAAGACTTTGGGCGAGGCTGCACTATGCGCTCCGGGGCATGGTGAGCTCTTTGCGACGCTCGCGGCGACAGGGATGCTCAAGACGCTCCTCCAGAGCGGCTACGACTATCTCTTCGTTTCCAACGTTGACAATCTGAGCGCTACAGTCGACGAGAACATCCTCGGCTACATGGTTCGCGAACGCGTCCCGTTCTTAATGGAGGTGGTGCGGCGGAC
>JADGQU010000240.1 GCA_017881545.1 Gemmatimonadaceae bacterium | reverse complement strand
GACGCTGATGCCCGGCTCGTCATCGGCGACGCTGCCCTCGTGCTCGGCTCCAACCACCGCGGGCGGTATCCGCACGTCTATGATCTCGGTCAGATGTGGAAGGCTTGGACCGGCCAACCTTTCGTCTTTGCGGTCTGGGTCGCGCAGCGATCGACCGACGTGAAGGAGGCGCTCGTTGCCCATGCCGGACTCATCGCCTCCCGCAACTGGGGTCTTCGACACCTGCCGGAGCTTGCCGAGCAGGCGCATGAGGCAACGGACGTGAAAAGAGAGGTCTGCCTGGAGTATCTTTCAGGCCTGGACTATGGATTGTCGTACTCGCATCTCGCCGGACTGACCGAGTTCTACCGACGCCTCGTCGATCGTGGACGTATCCCAAATGGAACGCTGACCTTTCTTCCCGCCGCATGAGCGAGACACGCGACCTCCTCGATTTCTACACGAACGCACCGCTCCTCGAGCTTGGCGCCGAAGCGGACCGCGTACGCCGGGAATTACATCCGGGGAGCACGGTCACCTACATCATCGACAGAAACATCAACTACACGAATGTCTGCGTGGCTGACTGCGGTTTTTGTGCGTTCGCGCGCAGGCCGAAGCACGGGGAAGGCTACACGCTTTCCTTCGAGCAGATCGGTGCCAAGATCGACGAGCTCAAGGCGCTGGGCGGTGTCCAGATCCTGATCCAGGGCGGCCACAATCCGTACATCCCGTTCGAGTGGTATCTCGACTTGATGCAGTACATCAAGCGGAACCACCCGATCCACATCCACGGCTTCAGCCCCAGCGAGATCGACTTCTTCGCCAAGCTGTTCCGAATGGATGCCGTTGAAGTGATACGTGAGCTGCGTCAGGCTGGCCTCGATTCGATTCCGGGCGGAGGGGGAGAGATCCTCGTTCAGCGTGTGCGTGACATCGTCGCGCCAAAGAAGGCGGGTGCCGACCGCTGGCTGGAGATCATGGAGCTCGCTCACAACGAGGGGATGAAGACTTCCGTCACGATGATGTACGGGCTCGGTGAGACGCTGGCGGAGCGGCTCGAACACCTGCAACGAGTGAGAGACGTTCAGTCCCGCACCGGAGGATTCACCGCGTTCATCTGCTGGCCGCTCCAGCCCGAGAACACTCCGACGATGTCCCACCAGCCGAAGACGGGCGCCACTGAGTACCTGCGGACCGTCGCCTTCGCGCGAGTCGTTCTCGACAACGTTCCGAACATTCAGTCGAGCTGGGTAACGATGGGGATGAAGATCGGCCAGATCGCGCTCCGCTTCGGCTGCAACGACTTCGGATCTCTGATGATGGAAGAGAACGTGGTGTCCGCAGCGAACACTACCAACCGCACATCGACCAAAGAGATGGAGCGGTTGATCCGCGACGCCGGATTCACACCGGCCCGCAGAAAGCAGGACTATTCGCTCATCGATCCCGCACCGGCACCCGCTGTCCACGCGGATGCCGCGTGACAACGACGCGAATATCCGCGTCGGCATCGGGTACGACTCCCACCGGTTCGCCCCCGGCCGCCCTCTAAAACTCGGCGGCGTTCTAATCCCGTCGGACGTCGGCCTCCTTGGTCATTCCGATGGCGATGCGATTTGTCACGCGCTTACCGACGCCATCATGGGCGCTGTGGGGCTGGGCGACATCGGTGAGATGTTCCCGGACACCGATCCCGCCAACAAGGGCCGCGATTCAATTGAAATGCTCGAGGTCGCCGTCAAACGACTGGCGGCCGCTGGCTACCTGGTGAATCAGGTCGATGTCACAGTCATCGCCGAGACGCCGCGTCTTTTGCCACATCGCGAGCAAATCCGTGCGCGCTTGGCCTTTGCTCTCGGTATCGAATCAGCGAGCGTGAGCGTCAAAGGGAAGTCCAACGAAGGCATGGGCTGGATCGGGCGAAAGGAAGGGCTCGCCTGCATCGCGGTCGCCACTTTGAAAGGGAATTCCTAGCGAATGCTTCAATCACTGACCGGATGGCTGGGTGACCTGCCGCTCGGATCTCTTTACATAGCGATTGCCGCGCTCTCGGCGTTTGAAAACTTTTTCCCGCCATTCCCCTCCGACGCCGTCATCGCGTTCGGGAGCTTTCTCGCCGACCGATCCCATGGATCCCCGATTACGGTGTTCCTGTGCGGCTGGATCGGCAATGTGGCCGGGGCAGGCGTTACCTACACCCTGGGTCGCCGGTTCGGATCGAAGGCGTTTCTGCATCGCATCGAGAAATACGCCGGCCCCCACGCCGAAGACAGGATCAGAAAGCTCCACAAGAAATACGGCTTCACGGGGTTGTTCGTGAGCCGTTTCCTGCCCGGCGTGCGGGCCATCGTCCCGCCGTTCGCCGGAGCTATGAGGCTGCCTGCCTTCAAAGTGATGCTCTCCGTCGCCACAGCGTCCGGAGTGTGGTTCGGACTCATTACGTTTCTGGCGTTCCGTGCCGGCGACAACTGGGATCTGGTTGAGCACTACCTGGTGCGGTCCGGCAAGGTCGCGGGTGTCATCGCGATAGGGATCGTCGTACTCGTATTGGGAATCTGGCTATGGAAGCGTCAGGCAAAAAAACGTGAGTAACCCGAAGCTGGACGACGCCGTCGCCCGCGCATTCTTAACCGAGCGGTTCGAAGATTTTCTCGCTCTGGAGCAGGGGGCCTCGGTACAGACCAGCCGCGCCTATAAGCTCGATATCTCCAGATTCGTCACCTACGCCAGCATCAAAGGCGCGTCATCCCCAACCGGGATCAGCGCGCGCTTGCTCCGCGAATTCGTGTATCACCTCAAGGACCTCGGGCTCGCGCCGGCATCCATCAGGCGCAACGTCTCGGCTGTTCGGACCTACTTCAAGTTCATGCTCGGCGAAGGGCACGTCGTGCGTGACCCGAGCGAGCGTCTGGAAACGCCCAAGCGCTGGCGCACCCTTCCCGAAGTGCTCGGCGTGGAAGAAATAGAGAAGCTTCTCACCGCTCCTTCGCTCGATGAGCCGCTCGCGTTCCGCGACCGGGCGATGCTCGAGCTGGCATATGGGGCGGGATTGCGCGTCTCGGAATGGATTTCGCTGAGCGTGCGTGACGTGATGCTCACCGACCATGTCGTGCGGGTATTCGGCAAAGGCGCCAAGGAGCGACTCGTTCCAATTGGACGCCGGGCGATTGGAGCGATCGCGATCTATTTGCGCGAGCTCCGTCCGAAGCTGGAAAAGGGCGAGGGGAAGGGAATCCTCTTCCTCAATGCTCGCGGACGACCGCTTTCCCGCATGGGGGCGTGGAAGATCCTCCGCAAATACGTGAATCTGGCCGGGATCACCAAACCCGTGTCGCCCCATACTCTCCGCCATTCGTTCGCGACGCACCTGCTGGAAGGAGGCGCGGATTTGAGGGCGGTCCAGGAGATGCTCGGCCACGTGGACATCTCGACCACGCAGATCTACACCCACGTCGACCGCGAATACCTCCGCTCGGTTCATAAGCAGTTCCATCCCCGCGCGTGACCGCGAGCGCTTAGAATTATCGATGCTCCTGGTGCTCGATAACTACGACTCGTTCACGTACAATCTCGTCCAGTACCTGGGCGAGCTGGGCGAACAGCCGGTCGTCAAACGGAATGACGAGATCACCGTCGATGACATCGGGACGATGGGCGTGACCCGCATGGTGATCTCGCCCGGGCCGTGCACGCCCACCGAGGCGGGAATAAGCGTCGCCGCGATCAGGCGATGGGGAAGGTCGATCCCGATCCTTGGCGTATGCCTCGGCCACCAGGCGATCGGTGAAGCGTACGGCGGAAAGGTGGTGCGCGCGCGAACGCTCATGCACGGCAAGACCTCGCGTATTACGCACGACGGGAAGGGGATTTTCAGGAACATTCCCAGCCCGCTCTCGGTGATGAGGTATCATTCTCTCGTGGTTCAGACCGACTCGCTGCCGGCGGAGCTGGAAATCACGGCGCGGGCGAAGGACGATCCGAGCGAGATTCACGCGATTCGCCATCGCGAGCATCCGGTATGGGGTGTGCAATTCCACCCCGAATCGATCCTTACCGAAAGCGGCAAGGAGATCCTTCGAAACTTTCTAACCATCGGACGATGAAGCTGCGCACGGCGGTCACGTTTTTCCTGGACCTCAGGATGAAGGCACAGACCTTTGCCCCCTTTGCCCTGGCCTTTGCGGTTTCTGCGTCCGTCTCGCACGCTCAGAATACCACTGTTACGGCAGCCGATACCGGATACGCCGAGTATCACGACTCGCCGATATCGCTTCCACTGGGCATCGGCTTGCGGATTCCTACCTACGATCGCGTGAACGGCCTCGCGCTCCCGTGGGGTCCGAAAATCGAATTTGCCGACGCCAGGATCGACGTCGATGCGCTGGCTACTTACCGCTCGAACCTCGGAAAGGTGGACCCCTCGCTGGAGGGAACGCTTCGTCCGGGAGACGAGAACGAGCTCAAGTTTTACGTTGGGCGAGGGACGTTCACCAATGACCTGTGGATTCGTGGCGATCTCACGAACTCCGCGGCGGCGTTCTTCGCGGGTAGCGATTCGCGCAACTATTATCGAGCCGATCGCGCGAGTGCCCGTCTTGCACACACGTTCACGGGCAACGGGTTTACCATCGCGCCGTTCGTCGGCGGTAATTTCGAGCGCGACTGGTCGGCTGGCTCGCTTTTCCCGATCAAATCGCCGTGGAGTGTCTTCGGCCGCAAAGGCATCTTGAA
>JADGQU010000239.1 GCA_017881545.1 Gemmatimonadaceae bacterium | reverse complement strand
TCCTGGTGATCACCGGAGTGGGCGCGCTCATCCACGTCTTCAGCGTCGGCTACATGCGCGACGATCCAGGATATCCGAGGTTCTTCTCGTACCTCAACCTGTTCGTGTTCTTCATGCTGGTGCTGGTGCTGGGCGCCAACTATCCCGTGCTGTTCGTCGGCTGGGAAGGAGTCGGACTCTGCTCCTATCTCCTGATCGGCTTCTGGTTCAACGACAAGGCGAACGCGGACGCGGGGAAGAAAGCCTTCATCGTGAACCGCATTGGAGATTTCGGGTTGCTGGTCGCGATGTTCATGCTGTTCTCGAACATTGGCGTTCTCGACTTCGTCGGCGTGAGCGCGAAGGCGCTTGACCTGGGTGCCGGCAGCGCGCTCGTCACAACGATCTGCCTGTTCATGTTCCTCGGTTGCACCGGCAAGAGCGCACAGATACCGCTCTATATCTGGCTGCCCGATGCGATGGCGGGTCCGACGCCGGTCTCGGCGCTGATCCATGCGGCGACGATGGTCACCGCGGGCGTGTATCTGATCGCGCGCAGCTCCTTCCTCTTTTCGCTTTCGCCGGTTGCCTCGCTCACGGTCGCCGTGGTCGGCGCGGTGACCGCGATCTTCGCCGCGACGATCGGACTCAAGCAGTGGGACATCAAGAAGGTCCTGGCTTATTCGACGATCTCGCAGCTCGGCTACATGTTCATTGGCGTTGGCGTGGGCGCCTACGTGTCGGGGATGTTCCATCTCGTCACGCACGCGTTCTTCAAGGCTCTCCTCTTCCTCGGGTCTGGGTCGGTGATCCACGCCATGCACGCCGCGTATCACAAGACGCACAGCGGTGAGGATGCGCAGGACATGCGCAATATGGGCGGGCTCAAGCGCTATCTCCCGGTCACGTGCGTGCTGATGTGGATCGCGACGCTGGCGATCTCAGGAATCCCGCCGCTGTCGGGGTTCTTTTCCAAGGACGAGATCCTGGGATCGGTGTTCGCGCGAGCGCAGGGCTCGCCGCTGTCGTCGGCTACGTGGCTCGGAATTCCGGGTGGCACTCTGCTCTATGTCATCTACGCGATCGTGCTGGCGGCTGCCTTTATGACTGCGGTCTATATGACGCGGATGATGCTCTACACTTTCCACGGACCGGTTCGCACCGGGACGGAAGAAGAGAAGTCGCTGCACGAAGTGCCGTGGATCATGACCGGACCGCTGGTGGTCCTCGGAATCCTGACCGTAGTCGGTGGCTGGCTCAATCTGCCTGAGGTCGTTACCGACATCATTCCGCTTGGCCCACGAGAGGCGCTTGCACACTGGCTCGATCCCGTGGTTGGCGATGCGACGACACGCATAACTGCCGGTGCCGCTCACGTTCCCGCGTCTACCGAGCAAGCTCTCATCGCCCTGGCCGTCGTGATTGCCGTCGCGGGCATCGTGTTCGCGATGACGGGTCTCAAGCCCGACCGGCTCCCGCGCAAGCGCGATGCTGTTCCGGAGTACGGGTTCGAAGGCGTCGTCGCCAACAAGTACTACGTGGACGAGGGAATCGAGAAGGTGATCGTAGAGCCCACGTACGCAGTGTCGCGGAGCTTCCTCTGGCGGTTCGTGGACAGCGGCCTGATCGATGGTTTCTTCGTGAACGGGAGTGCCGCCCTGGCGCGCGGCCTTGGCTGGATGGGCTCGCGGCTCCAAACAGGAAACGTCGGGGTCTACGCGTGGGTGCTGGTGGTGGGAGTCCTCGCGATGCTTGGCGCATTCACCCTCAGGTGATCTGATCAATGGCAAGTTTTCTCGACTCGATCGGCTACAACCTCTGGGTGCTTCCGGCGCTCCTGCTGATTCCGCTCGTCGGCGCGGCCATCGTGCTGCTGCTGCCGGTACGCGCGCCGGCAGTAGGTGCGAACGAGGTGGAGACTCCGGCGGCACGCCAGGTGGCTCTGTGGTTGTTCGTGCTCGAGTTCGTGGTCTCGATCGGTCTCTGGTGGTCATTCAATCCGGCCGACACCGGCTGGCAGGCGCCGATCGACATCGGGTGGATTCCAACCTGGGGTGTCCGGTTCACTCTGGGCGTCGATGGAATCGCGCTGATGATGGTCTTGTTGACGACTTTCATCATGCCGCTCTCGGTGCTGGGGAGCTGGACGACCATCCGCACCAAGGTGCGCAGCTACTACGCTCTGCTCCTCATTCTCACCAGCGGCATGCTGGGTGTATTCCTCGCGCGCGACCTCTTCCTCTTCTACGTGATGTGGGAAGTGATGCTGATACCGATGTACTTCATCATCGGCGTCTGGGGTGGGGAACGGCGCATTTACGCGAGCCTCAAGTTCTTCATCTACACGTTTCTGCCTTCGCTGCTGATGCTGGTAGCGATCATCTACCTGGGGTTGCACATGCGGTCCCCTGGCGGGACCCCGGATTTTAGCTACGACCGCCTGCTCCTTAGCTCGGTTGGCATGCCGGCGAAGACGGCTCTCTGGCTGTTCTCGGCGTTCTTCCTCGCGTTCGCGGTCAAGGTGCCGATTTTTCCGTTCCATACCTGGCTGCCCGACGCGCACGTCGAAGCTCCTACCGCGGGCTCGGTGATCCTTGCCGGCATCATGCTGAAGATGGGCACCTTCGGATTCCTGCGATTTGCGCTGCCGCTCTTTCCCGGCGCGGCCATGAATCCGACGATCAGGATGACCATCCTCATCCTGGCGTTGATCGGAATCATCTATGGCGCCCTCGTCGCGATGGTGCAGCCTGACTTCAAGAAGCTCGTCGCCTATTCATCCGTCAGCCACCTCGGATTCGTCATGCTTGGCATTTTCGCTCTCACGCTCCAGAGTGTGCAGGGCGCGCTGATGGTCATGATCAATCACGGCATCTCGACCGGAGCGCTGTTCCTCCTGGTGGGAATCATTTACGAGCGCAGGCATTCCCGTCAGATCGATTCCTACGGCGGCATTGCGCGAGTAGTGCCGATGTTCGCCGCGGCCCTAACTTTCGTCTCTCTCAGCAGCATCGGGCTTCCGGGCACCAACGGTTTCGTCGGAGAATTCCTGGTGTTGATCGGCTCGTTCCGCACGTACCCCGCGCTCGCGATCATCGCGACAACCGGCGTGATATTCGCCGCCGTGTACCTGCTCTGGGCGCTCCAGCGGATCCTCTTCAACCCGCTCGACAAGCGGGAGAATGAGCACTTGACCGATCTCAACAGGCGCGAGCTTGCGATGCTCGTCCCATTGGTTGCGGTGATCATCTGGCTCGGTGTCTATCCCGCGCCGGTCTTGCGCAGAATGGAAGGATCGGCGCAGCTCCTGGTCAATCGCGTCGAGCGCGCGGCAAGTCTTCCACGCGTGAGCGAGGCAGGCCGCTGATGCAATTCGATCTGAGCATGCCCGCCCAGCTGACCTCGGCGCTTGGCCCCGATCTGCTCCTGATGGGCGGAGCCATGATCCTTCTCCTCTGGTCAGGGTGGCGTCGCGAGAGCGACGCGCATCAGCGAAGCGTTGGGATCCTGAGCATGGCGCTCGTTGTCCTGACAATGGAGGCCGTGGCTTACTACGCGTACAAGGGCTACACCGCGGGCGCCGGCGTCATCGCCGTCGACAACTTCCGCTGGGCCGCTGACGAGATCTTCCTGATCGCCACGCTCGGCACCATTGCGATGTCGCTCGACTACAACAGGCGCGAGGGAATTACTCCGGGAGAATCCCACGTCCTGCTCCTGCTCTCGACGTCGGGGATGATGATTCTGGCAGCCGCGCGCGACCTCATCATCGTGTTCCTCGGCATCGAGCTGATGTCTATCGCGATCTATGTGCTCGTCGGCCTCAATCGCCGCCGCGAACGATCCGCCGAGGGAGCAATGAAGTATTTCCTGCTCGGCGCGTTCTCGACGGCGTTCCTGTTGTACGGAATCGCACTCATCTACGGCGCGACCGGTGCCACCAACTTTGCCACGATCAAGACGAACATCGCCACCTACGGCCTCGAGCACAGCGGATTGCTGCTCGTGGGCATCGCGCTGATGCTGGTGGGCTTCGGTTTCAAGATCGCCGCCGCGCCGTTCCACATGTGGGCGCCAGACGTCTATGAAGGCGCGCCGACGCCGGTCACCGCGTACATGGCTGCAGCTGTGAAGGCAGCGTCATTTGCCGCGCTCTTCCGGCTCATGCTGGAGGCGTTGCCAACATTGCTTTCCACCTGGCACGAAGCGGTGTGGTGGCTTGCCGCGATCACCATGGTCGTTGGCAATCTGGTCGCCCTCGCTCAGAGAAATATCAAGCGCCTGCTCGCCTATTCGAGCATCGCGCACGCGGGTTACATCCTCGTCGCCCTGGTCGTGGGCACGAGCCTCGGCAGCTCCGCCTTCATGTTTTACCTGTTCGCCTACACAATGGCGACGCTGGGTGCGTTTGCGGTCATCGTGGCACTCGGAAAAGCCGGCGAGGACAACATGGGGGTCGAGGAGTACGCTGGCCTCTGGAGCGTCAGGCCCGGACTCGCCGTCGCCATGGCGGTGTTCATGCTGGCCCTGCTCGGTTTCCCGATCTTCGGTGGCATCGGCTTCTTCGCCAAGTGGTATGTCATCCAGGCAGCGCTTCAGGCTGAGTTCCCGCAGACAAAGCTCGCTGTCATCCTCGTCGTCACCAGCGTCGTGAGCGCGGGATACTATCTGTACGTGGTGATGGTGATGTTCATGAAGCCGCGCTCGAGTACCGCTGTTCTTCCCGATCGCACCGGTGGCTGGACCCGTGC
>JADGQU010000238.1 GCA_017881545.1 Gemmatimonadaceae bacterium | reverse complement strand
CGCGGAATCGAGCTGATTCCGTCGGAGGTTTTTCCCCGGACCGCGACTCTGCAGCTGCTCGGAACAGTCGCCGCGGGCATGCCGATCGAAGCCATTCAGATGCCCGAGACCATCGGCGTCCCGGAGGACCTCGTTCGCCGGAGCGGAAACCACTACGTGCTCCGGGTTCGTGGAAACTCCATGATCGACGAGCAGGTCCGGGATGGTGATTTCGTGATCGTCAACGAGAAGCACACGGCCGACAATGGAGAGATGGTCATCGCGCTCATCGACGGCACATCCGCCACCGTCAAGAAGTTCTATCGCGAGCGGGACGGGCGAATCAGGCTCCAGCCGGCGAACGAAACCATGAACCCGATTTACGTTCACGAGAACGACATCACGATCCAGGGGATCGTTGTGGGAGTATTGAGAAGGTTCTAGAGGTAGCGGCTCTAAGTCGCTGTCTTTAACGGGGTTGTGTAGGCTCGTCTCAAGCGCTCCAACACCGCTTTGGCTTCCCCGGAGTCAATCGCCTTCGCCGCCGCGCCGACTCCTTCCGCGTACGATTTCACTCGGCCGCTCACGTAGATCGCCGCGGCCGCGTTGAGCACGATTGCCGCCCGCGCTCCTTTGGGTCCACCGCCATCAAGGACCTTTTCGATGATGCGAGCGTTCTCGCCCGGCTCGCTTCCAGCCAGGTCCTCGCGCGCGATCTTCCTGAATCCGTGCTCCTCGGGATTGATCGTCCAGCGCGCGGTCGAGCCATTCCTGACCTCAATCACGTGAGTCACACCGAGCGGCGAAACCTCGTCGAGGCCTGGCTCGCCATGTACGACCAGCGCATGGGTCGTCCCGAGTGTGGACAAGGCGCCGGCAATGACAGGCGCTCGCTCCTGATCGGCGACTCCGACAACCTGCCGCCCAGCGCGTGCCGGGTTCGCCAGGGGCCCAACGATGTTCATCACAGTGGGAATCGCGAGCTCACGCCTCACCGGCCCCACGTGGCGCATCGCGGGGTGCATGAGAGGCGCGAACATGAACACGATTCCGGCCTCCGCGAGCGCCCGCTCCATCACCGGAACCGTCACCTCTATGGGCACTCCCAGCGCCTCGAGGACATCGGCGCTGCCGCAGCGTGAAGTGAAGGACCGGTTCCCGTGCTTGGCGATGCGCACACCCGCGCCTGCTGCTACGATTGCCGCGGCCGTGGAGATATTGAACGTCGAGACGGCGCCACCACCCGTGCCACACGTATCGACGAGCGCGTCGGGATCATCCACGGTGAGAGAGACCATCGCGGATCGGAGCGCTCTCACGACTCCGGCGACGACCTCCGGACTTTCACCCGTGGCGCGTAGCGCCGACAGGAGCGCGGCGACCTGCACCGCCGTCGCCTGGCCCTCCATTACGATGTTGAAGGCCGCTTCCGCTTCCTCGGCGGTGAGAGACTCATGAAAGGCGAGTTTCTGAATAGCGCCCTGGAGCGCGTTCGGTGGCGGGGCGCTCATTGTGTCGGACTTACAGCGACGAGGCTTGTTCTCTCGACGCGACCATCTGGAGCACTTCCTCGATCACCTTGCGCGAGTCCTGACCCGCCATCGCTTCGCGGAGCGTCTGCTCTACGCGATAGATGATGTTGCTCTGGGTCTGGAGCGCTTCGCCCTGTGCGTGCAGTTGCACGTGGGCTTTTTCCAGCTTGGTAACCGCGACCCGCACCTGCTCCTCGACCGCCGACAACCGCTGCGCCGTACCTCGCGCCTCGACCGCCGCCACTTCGATCATGCGCTTGAGCTGCGTGACGCGAATGGTGTCGCCCATTCCCTTCCCGTTGAGCGCGGCCTGCGCCTCGGAGAGCTTGTGCTGAAGCGCCGCGACGGCGCGTGCGTGCTCTTCGTTGAGCGATCGAGTGAGATCCTCCAGCGCGCGGACAGCTTCTTCGCGCGCCCTCCGTTCAGCCAGCCGAGCGAATGCGAGCGCGAAGAGATCCACCGCCGGAGCGATTTTTTCCGACAGCCTGGTGCCGAAGCGCGTCTTTGGCTCCGACAGCGAGAGTACGCCCGTGAGCTCCCCGTCGACCAGCAGTCCGCGCAGAAGCAGCACGCCTGCCTCGGGATTTGCTCCGACGCCAAGGAGCTTCTGGTAGTCGCCCGACTCGGTGCCGAGATCGGCGAATTGCCGTCCGGTCGTGAGGGTCCGGCGTATCGCGGTGGGGAGATGGTCGAGCGCGACCTCTATTTGCGCCGTTCGCATGCCTTCGTGCGCCGGCACGAGCCGCTCCGCCAGAAGCTCGCGCTTGGCGTCATACATGAACAGCGCGACATGCCCGTTGCGATCGTGCTCGGAGACATCCTGGGCGAGCGCGCTCAACGCCTCCGCCACATTTCCGACGGAAGAGAGCACGGTTGACAGTGCGGCGAGGGTTCGAGGTGCCATCGTGCTAATTCAGGAGTAGAGCGCGGGCGTGCGAGGGGCCGTCCCACATTGACGAGCCGACAGGCGAAAGTCAATCATCTTCAATGGGTTACGTTCCTTGACAGTGAGTCTCACGGGGCTAATTTCACGCGGATGCTGTCGCGTTCCGTGCAATTGGTGTTGCACTACGATGGCGCGGGCTTCTCCGGCTGGCAGCGGCAGCCTAATGAGCGGACGGTTCAGGGTGAACTCGAGGCGGCGGTGTCCCGGCTGTGCGGAACACCCATCGCGGTCGTGGGCGCCGGGCGGACAGATGCGGGAGTACACGCGCGCGGGCAGGCCGCAGGATTGCGCGTGCCTGACAAATGGAGCGCGCTCGCTCTCCGACGATCGATGAACGCCATTCTTCCGGACGATGTATGGATTGCGGCAGCCTTCGAAATGCGTGATGAGTTTCACCCGCGTTACAGCGCGGTTTCGCGCAGCTACAGCTACTACATAGGCACTGACGATCTCGCATCCTCGCCGTTTCGGCGGAACCGGGAGCTGGTTTGGAAGAAACCGCTCGATCTCGGCCGGCTGGCCGAAGCGGCGCGGTTGACCGAGGGCGAGCACTGCTTCCGCGCCTTTGCGGTCAAAGGCACGGCGCCCGAGAACGACGACCACAAGTGCACGGTATCGCGCGCCGTCTGGCGCGAGCGCGAAGGCGGACTGGCCTTCGACATTCAGGCCGATCGCTTTCTGCATCACATGGTGCGTTTCCTGGTAGGCACGATGCTCGACGTCGGAGAGGGTCGCCGCGAATCAGCGGTGATCGAGCAGCTGCTCGGGCAGGACGACAACAGCCAGGTCTCTCAACCCGCGCCGCCGCACGCTCTCTTCCTGGAACGAGTGGACTATCCGAACGACCTTTACCTGAGAGCTGAATGAATATCTATCTCGAGAGCGTCAACCTCGATGAGATCAGGAACACCGCGGCGGCGGGGCTCGCGGACGGAGTGGCATTCTCGCACACCGCCTCCAGCGCCAGCGCGCTCGACGTCAACACCAGAGAGCGCCTCGAAGAGATATCCCGCGAATTTGCATTCCCGATTTGCGTTCCGGTCGGGGCTGTAACGTCGAGCGACATTTACTCCGAGGCGCGCGAGCTGGCGAAGGTGTCCGATCACGTCGTGGTGGAGATCCCGCTTGTCGAGGACTCACTGATTCCGATGGCGCGCCTTACGGCTGAGGGTGTCGTGGTGTGCGCCACATTTGTCTTCAGCGCTGCCCAGGCCATCATCGCAGCGAAGGCTGGAGCGGCAGCGGTGCGGATCAGTCTGGACGACCTCGAGAGCTACGGCCAGTCGGGCACTCGCACTCTCGCCGAGATCAAGAGCGCGCTCGAGTCCGGTGAGGAGGAGTGCGACGTCATGGCTTCGTCGCCTCGCTCAGCGGTACAGTTCGCGGAATGCGCGCTCGCCGGCGCCGACATCGTTTGCATTACGCCCGAAGCACTGCGCAATCTCGTTGTCCACCCGCTGAGCGACCGTGGCATCGACAAGTTTCTGAGTCAGCTCGTCAGGCGGCCCAAGTCTCGCACGACCACATGAAGAAGATGCGCTTCGCGCGCGCACTCGGCGCAATCGTGCTCGCTGCGTGCCAGGGAGCATCCAGCACTCCGTCCTCGGCGCAGTCGTCGCAGATCGAGAAGACCACCAGCTCGGTGAACACATCGCGCCGCACGGCGATCACGGAAGCCGTGGCGCGGGTAGCGCCGTCGGTCGTCACGGTGCAGACCGAAGTCGTCGAGCGAGTTCCGGCTGATGTGTTCGAGCAGTTCTTCGGCGGACGCTCGGGTCAACGTTCCGCCGCCGGGCTCGGCTCCGGATTCATCGTGCGCGCCGACGGCGCCGTCGTGACCAACGCGCACGTCGTCGCGGGCGCGACGCGGATCTCGGTCGCAATGAAGGATGGAACGAACTATCCCGCCCGTCTCATCGGTATCGACGAGACGAACGACCTGGCCGTCCTCAAGATCGACGCGAAGAATCTTCCCGTCGCGCCCCTCGGCTCTTCCAGCAATCTGCTCATCGGCGAGTGGGTGATCGCGATTGGGAATCCCTACGGCTTCATCCTCGCCAACTCGGAGCCGAGCGTAACGGTCGGCGTCGTGAGCGGCACGGGGCGGAATCTCGCTGCTCAGAGCGAGGGCGCCGGAGTTTACGTGGACATGATCCAGACCGACGCTTCCATCAATCCCGGGAACTCCGGCGGCCCCCTGGTCAATGCGGCCGGCGAGGTGATCGGAGTCAACAGCTCGATTTTTTCCCCGAGCGGCGGGTCGGTTGGAATCGG
>JADGQU010000036.1 GCA_017881545.1 Gemmatimonadaceae bacterium | reverse complement strand
TCAACGTCTGGGCGACCTGGTGCCTGCCGTGCAGGGTCGAGATGCCGAGCATAGAGGCGCTGCACAAAGCGTACGGACCGAAGGGATTGAAGATCGTGGCGGTCAGCATCGACGACCCCGGAACCGACGCGGGGATTCGCGCGTTCGCGAAGCAGTACGGACTTACGTTCGAGATTCTGCACGATCCCACGGGCGAGATCACCGACAGGTACGACATCGACGGTTATCCCGAGACGTTCATCCTCGGCAAGGACGGCGTGATCAGGAAGAAGCTGATGTCGGCGACCGACTGGAATTCGCCCGAAGCGCGGGCGCTCGTGGACAGGCTTCTCACGGAGCGCACGGAGTAGTGACGCGCATTCTGGGAATTGAGACATCGTGCGACGAAACGTCCGCGGCTGTACTCGAGGGAAGCGGCGACCAGGTCAGCCAGAAATCTCTCGTGATCCTGTCGCAGGACGTCCATCGGGTGTTCGGCGGAGTCGTGCCCGAGATCGCATCGCGCGCGCATCTCACCAGCATCGTCCCCGTGGTGGAGCGTGCGATCGAGGAGGCGGAAACGACGCTCGACGATATCGACGCAGTCGCCGTCACCAACACGCCGGGACTCGTCGGCGCGCTGCTCGTTGGAGTCAGCTACGGCAAGGCGCTCGCGTTCTCGCGTGGCATCCCCCTCCTCGGCATTCATCACATGGAAGGGCACCTCTTCGCTGCGGCGCTCGAGCACCGCGATGCCGTTCCCCCGTTCACCGCGCTCTTGATCTCTGGCGGCCACACGCTGCTCCTCGACGTCGAGGCCTGGGGGAAATACCGGCTGCTGGGCGCGACACGGGACGACGCGGCTGGTGAAGCATTCGACAAGGTCGCCAAGCTTCTCGGTCTTCCCTATCCCGGCGGGCGCTACGTCGAGCAGCTCGCGATCAACGGGAATTCGAAGCGCTTCACCTTCGCGCGTCCGATGCTGAAAAAGAACGCTCAGCCAAAGGACGACGATTACTACGCGTTCTCATTCAGCGGGCTCAAGACAGCCGTGCTCAACGCCGTGCGCGCGTCGAAGGACATCGAAGCCGACAAGGCGGATTTGGCGCGCGGGTTCCAGGATTCAATGATCGACACTCTCGTCGAGAAAACCTGGCGCGCCGCGAACGCCTTGTCGCGGCAGCGGGTCGTCCTGGGCGGCGGCGTCGCCTGCAATCGCACGCTTGCCGCGGCGATGCGAACAAGGCTCGAGCCCGAGGGTATGACCGTTTTCACACCGAGTCCCCGCCTTGCAACGGACAACGCCGCCATGATCGCCCGCGCTGCTTTTTTCAGATTCGAGCAGGGAGAGCGCGCCGGCCTCGACCTCAACGCCTACGCCTCGAGCCCTATCCCGGGCCTCGTCGCAGCCTAGATTCAGACCATGCAAACGATTTTCGCTTCCATCGTCCAGCAGCCCCTCTCGTACGATGTCGGCCCGCTCCAGCTCACCGGATTCGGACTGGCGGTCCTGATGTCGTTCGTCATTGCCCAGATCATGACGCAGCGTGAGCTCGCGCGGCGCGGTCACGACCCGGAGCCCATCGGCGACATCGTCTTCGCAGCCGTGATCGGCGGACTTCTGGGCGGCAAGATCTACTACGCCGTCCTCATGCACGACGTGAGCGCGCTCCTCAGCAGAGCGGGCTTCGTGTTCTGGGGCGGATTGATCGGCGGAATACTTGCCACCTACATCGTGATCCACCGCAAGCATCAGAGCTTTACCCGGATCAGCGATGTCGCCGCGCCCGCGCTGGCGGCGGGTTATGCGATTGGACGCACCGGCTGCTGGGCGGTCGGTGACGACTACGGACGCCCGTGGAATGGCCCGTGGGCGGTGAGCTTTCCTCACGGGGCGCCGCCATCGACGGTCGCCAACATGACCGAGCTCTTTCACATCCCGATGCCGTTTGGCTCCACGCCAAACCAGGTCATCTCCGTCCATCCGACTCAGCTCTACGAGGTCGCACTCGGCTTCGTGATGTTTCTCATCCTGTGGCGCCTTCGCGATCACAAGCACGCGGAAGGTTGGCTGTTCGGACTCTACTGCGTGCTGGCGGGAATCGAGCGATTCATCATCGAGTTCGTGCGCGCCAAGGATGATCGCTTTTTCGGGCCGTTTACGACGGCGCAGGGAATCGCGGTAGCGTTCGCGATCGGTGGCGCCGTCTGGATGTATCTCCGCAGGAGTCCACACGCAGACGCGCCGGGGATTTATGGCGAACCTCACCCAGCTTAGCCGCGGATTGGTTTTCCTGTGCGCGATCTCCGCCGCGCTTTTCGGCTGCGCATCGATGGAACCGACCGTTCCGGCAGAACCCGGCGTGGCGTTCTCATTGCCGGTCGGGAAAACTGCCGCCATCAACGGCAGTGGAACCCGGATCATGTTCCGGCAGGTGCGGGAAGATTCACGCTGTCCCACCGACGTGACTTGCGTTTGGGCGGGTGATGCCAAGATCGAAGTCACAGTTTTGCGAAACGGATCGCCCGACGACACAAAACTCCTTGGCCTCAACCCTCCGAACAACGAAACGACATCAGGCGATCTGCAAATCCGCTTCGTGGGACTGATGCCCGTGCCGCGGCAGTCGGACAAGTCGCCTCGCGCCTACGTGGCGCAGCTGGTCGTCAACCGGGCCTGACGAGGGTTCGCAGCAGCCCCAGTGTCCGCACCGGGATGAGCCGGTTCCCCGTGAGCGGAACAGCCTGGATCTCGGTGATTGCGATCCATAGACCGTGGAGGCTAATGGACGGGATCACGAGGTTCCTTTGCTGTGTGCTCGGTACATTGAGCGAAAACGGCTGGAACACGATCGATCCCTGCTCGCTGAACGTCGCAATGCTGCACGTCCCGCTTTTGGCATACGGCGGGAGCGTGAGATTGCACGTCTGATTGGTGGCAGTGGTCTGGCTCGTAAAGGTTCCTGAAAGGGAGCTCCAGGTAGTGTTCGTCCCTTCCATGTAAAGCGCGATGGCGGGCGTCGCGCCAACCGGTGTGGATGCGAAGTCGAAATTGCTCGTGCCCGCGTCGGTTACGATGAAGATCATGCGGTCGGGCGCTTGCGTTGCCGAGTGGGCCTGCCAGAGAATGACGGCGACCTGCAGCAAGGGAGGAGTGCAAGTTCCCGGCGGTGACGGAAACGACGTGACGAACAAAGTCTCCTGGCAGGTTCCCGCCGGAAAACTCTCTCTGAGTCCCAGCGCAAACATGCCCTGTGAAGCACCGTCCAGCGTGACGGTCACCTGATCGAGCTCCGGCGCGATTCCGCCGAACGTCGCGTTTGCCTCGGGAGTGGTGGCTGATCCGAGGACAACGCCCTGCAACCCGATTGAGAGACTTTGCAGAGCGGCGTTCGAGTCGATCCCGGCGGGAGCGGTCGCGTCACTGCCACCACACCCCGACACGAGGGCCGCCGCGAACATCATGAGCGCGGGGAAAACACGCACTTTCGAGAGAGTCATTGTCCACCAGCCACGAAAAGAGATTCATCTGGCGCCAGCAACGCCGTTTCCAGGATGAAAATTAGCGTGCGGTACAGCGCAACGCTCTCAGGACGAGTGGTCGTGCACCATCCGCCACCCGGTTGGCGGGTACGCGGTCGAGTTCGGGACACGAACCCAGATCGTTGTGAACCAGCCGGTTCGGTTGGGCAAACCCGCTCCGGTGAGAATGTACTGTCCCGTCGCGATCGCCTGATCCGGCCCGATTGGCCGGATCTCCAGATGATCGTAGCCGAGCCTCTGCAGCGGACGTCCCGTTCGCCAGAATCCCGCGCGCATCTGCCCTTCGATTCCCCCAACTCCGCGCACGAGTCCGGTCGAGCCCATCGCCGTCGCCGAATCCACGTAGGCCGAGAGGTAGACGGGAAGCTCGCCGCGGTTCCAGCCTGCGGCAGTGGTGTCGAACGTCGCCTTGATCGCCGCGGCGTCGGAAGCGAATCGAAATCCGCCGCTGCCGGCGGACCGCATCTGACTGCACGCCGCCAGAATCCCCACGACCATCAGCGCCGAGCAGCGTCTCATCACTTTTCGGGAACGAGCCTCAGGCTCGTGCCCCACGGATCGGTCAAAACCCATTCGCCTGTCTCCTCTTTCACGGGGTAACCCGCTGCCTTCACATGTCGCGCCGCTTCCTCGGCGTCCTTCTTCGTGGGGACGATGATCTCCCATTCCAGCAAGCGCGCATCCGCGTCGGTTGCCGGCGGCGCGCCTTGAGCCCAGGTATTCGTGCCGAGATGATGATGATATCCACCGGCCGACATGAATAGCGCGCCGGGATAGCTCCACACGACCTTGTCGAATCCGAGCGCAGCGTGGTAGAACGCTTCGGCAGTGGCGATGTCGTCGACGTAGAGATGCACGTGGCCGAGCACGGTGCCCGCCGGCATTCCCGTCCAGCGCTCACCTCCGGCGGCTTTGACCACATCGTCCACATCGAGATGATTCGTCGTCATGTGCAGCTGCCGCTCGTCGTAGCGCCACGCGTCGCGCGGACGGTCGGCGTAAACCTCGATACCAAGGCCATCGGGATCGGTGAGATAGACCGCTTCGCTCACGAAGTGATCCGACATTCCGGCGCGCATCCCGATCTCAGCGAGGTGGGCGACGAACCGGCCGAGCGACGCGCGATCGGGCAACAGAATCGCAAAGTGATAGAGGCCGAGCAGTCCGCGCCGCGGCACCGGTCGCGCGCTTTTGAGCTGGCGCAAATGGACTATCTCGCGGTCCTCGCCGTGCGGCCCGAGACTCACCGAGTCGCTGGTGCGGCGGATCGTCCGCATTCCCAGCACATTCTCGTAGTAGGCGAGCGAGCGTTCGAGATCCGCGACCTGCAATCGCACCCTGCCTAAGTGCGTTGCGTCGGGTAGCCGGTATCCCGTGGGACGGATTCCGTACTCCTCGCCTGCTTTTGCCGGCATCTGCCTCGCTGTCATTTCGCTATCCTCGAGGTGCTGGGCGGTTCTCAGGCAACGAGTGGCAAATGCTACGCCTCGGGGGCTCCGTCTTCCGGGTTATGGCCGGGCCCGAATGTCTTGATCGTGGCGAAGAGCAGCAAGATGATGAGAATTCCCTGCGCCGTGAGCGTCTCTACGCTCGGGTAGATGCCCATCGTATCGACGTGCGGGCCGCCCGGAATCACGGTGATCCGCATAACGTTCCCCTCCTGCAGCTCGCGAATCCCCTTCCCCATGAACACGAACGCCATGTAGTAGAGAAGAATGCTCGTCACGGCGAAGAACGGCCGCATCGGAATCCTGACGCCGTAGCGATAGAAGAGCGTGAAGATCACCGCCAGCACCGCGAAGCCGGCGACGATCCCGAGCGTGAGCGGAACGCCGACATTGGGCCCCTCGTTGAACAGCGCCTGATAAAAGAGCGCGGTCTCGGCACCTTCGCGATAGACGGCGAGGAATGCGACGAGCGCGAGCGCCTTACCGCCGCCGTGCTCGAGGCCCGAATTTACTTTCTCGCGAATGAACTTCTGCCACTTCGCCGCCTCCACCTTCGAGATGAGCCAGTAGCTCACCGAGAACAGCACGACGACCGCGATCAGCATTGTCGTCGCCTCGACGATCTCCCTGCTGGCGGGCATCGCGGCGAGGAGAGTCTTCATCACGACGGCGGTAGCGAGACTCGCTACCAGGCCAAGCGCGATTCCAAGCCAGATCGAGCGAAGGCGCTCGCGATGTCCAGTCTTGATGAGGAGCGCGACCACCGCGCCGATGACGAGAATCGCCTCGAACCCTTCGCGCAGAATGATGAGGAAGGACTGGAAGAATGCCTCCCAGCTTCCCGAAGGCGCTTGCTGGGTGAGATCGATTACTGACGGAAGACCATCCGCGATCGCATCGCGCGAGCTCTTGGCGCTGGCGAGATCGTTTCGCCTGACTGCTCCCTTAAAATCAGCAAAGTGGCGCTCCATGGTCGAGACGAGTCCGGGCTTCTTCGCGCGCGCCGGTGTCTCGAGTGGCTCGAACGCGATGTATGCATCGAATGCGCGGTCGCCCGCTTCCGCGGTCTTGCCGTTCCGCGCAAATTCGAGCGCGCTGTCGAGGAGCGCCATGATCACGGGTGACGCCGTGTCTCCGGGAATCGCCGTTGCATCCGCGCGCGCGGCGGGCAGGCTCAGCTGCTCTCCGCGAAGCGAGTAGATGTAGTTGATGACGTTCCACCGCTGCTGCGGCGTCAGCCGCGATGCGAACCCGAGCATCGCGGTCCCGCGTACGCCAACCGAGATGACGTTGAAGGCGAGCGTCGGTGTCAGCTCGGGAGTAAGTCTTCTGTCGCCGATACCTAGCGGCGGCGTGCTCAGCGCGTGGGCAGCCGGCCCGTCACCAGCCCCCCTTATGCCATGACACGACGAGCAGTTCTTCACGAACAACGCATGCCCCTCGGCCGTGTCGAGCGGGCCCTTTGGAAGATCCATCGCGCCCGCCGTCCCGAGCGACGTGGCAAAGCGCTGATGGAGCTCTCGCACCACAGCCGGCGGTTTTCTTTGCGCGACTGCCGTGATCATGCTGTCGAGGATCGCCCTGGTCAACGCCGCATCGTAGCTGTTGAGCCGGATTGCGACCTCTTTGGCGTCAGTCAGGAACCCGTACGTCTCGTCGAACTCGTCCTTTGAGAGGAGTTTTCCATGGTCGTCAATCGCCTTCGCGTACTCCTCGGCGGCGACACCGACGATGCTCGCAAGGCGTTTTGCCGGGTTTTCCTGGGCGGGCAACGCCGAGGCTGCTATGAGGGACAGGACCGGGACGCCGATCCACCGCATAAGTCGACAATTCATTGCCGAGTGAATTTATCCGGATTCCTCAAGGAAGCAATCGCCGTTCTGGCCGCCGACACCTCCCTAAACCCCAACTGAACGGGATCCGAGATCTGAGAAGCGTAGATACCAGAGTTTAGTAACTGCGTCTGCGACGAATCTGAGTGGCGTAATGGCACAGGCGGTCGGTTGTAACAGGATACGCGCCGGATACGGTCGGAGCGCGGTGACTAGTCACTCAGATCTATGCCTCTGAGATCTCGGATCCCGTTCAGTTGGCAGTTGCCAGATCGTTCTGTTTGGAGTTGCCCGCGTTCAGCTTTTGGCGTCACGGAACCCGTAATCCCCCTTAAGCTCCCTATCGCTCATAGCCGAGCGAACCCCTGTCCGGTGCTCGAACCTGCTCACGAAATCCGGCAACCGCTCGTTCGTGAACGTCCCCCGCGCCAACCCGAGCGTCTCGATCGCCGCTTCGATCGCGGCCGGCTCGCCCTCAACCTCGACGAGCACATCCATCCGCGGGTACGTCTCGAAACGAACTGCGGCGCCGGCCAGCTGGTACTGGGCGATCTCGCGGTCAATTTCCCACGTGAGCGTGAGCCCGAGCTTGTCGAGAATCTTCTCCAGCGAAACGAAGTCCTCGACCGGCACGGTGATTTCCTCGCGGAGCTTGTACCCGTGCTTCATCTCGGTCGGGCCCTTCCAGTCGAGGTAAATCCTGGTCGACGTGCTGCCCAGGTACCGCCGCGTTCTCAGCACTTCGTCGCGTCCCGACAACTCACGCGATGCGAAATCGTAGCGCCGGTCGGAGATCTTTCCCTCGAACGACAGCGCGGCGCCTGCCGCTTCGATCCTCTTTCGCCGCTTCGCGAGATCGTCCACCACCGCCTTGAGCTCGACCTCACGCATTGACGATTTTTTCGAGTACCTGCTGCGTGTCCTTGAGCGAGGGGAAAACGGCGTACGGATCGTGCTCCAGGAGCTGCTCGACCGTGTAGTGGCCGCTGGCGACCCCGATCGCCTTCGCGCCGAGAGAACGGCCGCACGCGATGTCGGCGGGAGTATCGCCGATGACGACCATTCGCCCGCCCACGATTTCCAGTCCGAGGTTTTCGCTGGCCCTCCTTTGCGCGACGGCGGGAAGCTCGGGGCGGTGCTCGTTATCCGAGCCGAATGCGTTCACTCGAAACCGATCGGGATCTATCCCGGCTGCTTTCAACTTGGTGCGTGCGCCCGTTTCGACATTCCCGGTGAGCAGGCCGAGCACGACATCTTTGCGCGGCTCGAGCGCGTCGAGCAGCTCTACGACGCCCTCGTGTGGACGCACGTTGAACGTCCCGCTCTTCACTCCGTCGCGAAGCCCTTCGAGGTAGGTCTCGATCAGCTCGTCCATCCTGGAATCGATGTGCTCATCGGAGTGGCCCTCGAGGCGCATGACGTCGCGCACGATCTGCTTATCCGTTTTTCCGTCGTAGCGATACGCGGGATTCCCGGGTGACCCGAAGATAGAGCCGAGCGCACGGCGCATCGATGCGCGTCCGAGCCCCTCGGAATTGAGGAGCGTCCCGTCGATGTCGAAGAGGACGAGCCTCATGATCTGGTGAGGAAAACGCCGGCGATGATCGTTACCGCGCCCACGCCCTGGAAGATCGTCGGGATTTCACCGAGAAACATCCACGCCACCGCCAGCGCGACAATCGGCTGAAGGTTCGTGTACACGGCGCTCCGGGTTGGACCGAGCACTCGCAGTCCGCGATACCAGAACAGGTACGCGACGCCCATTGAGATCACGCTCGAGTAAAAGAGCGCCGCCCACCCGCCGACGCCTACCGCGGACCAGTCGGTGGCGATCAGGGCGGGCGTCGACGCAATGAGGAGCGGCACCGCGCCTCCGACCATCGTGACGGCCGAGAGCTGAATCACATCGAGTCGTTTCGTGTACGGCTGTAGCATGATCGTATAGAACGTCCAGCACAGAACGCCGAAAAAGACGAGCACCGATCCGAGGAACGTGACCTCTCCATTCGTTGGTTTTGCGCTTCCCACGATCACCAGGCCGACACCGACCATCGAGAGAGCGATGCCCGCAACGGTCATCCTCTTCACGCGCTCGAGGCCACGCGCTCTCGCGGCGAGCGCGATGAACGCCGGCACGGCAGCGACAATGAGCGCCGCGTTTCCGGCGCGAGTGCGCGCGACTCCGTGAATGAAGAAAAGCTGGTACAGGCCGTTCCCGATGACGCCGAGGAAAAGGAGACGAACCACATCGCGCCGTGACAGCGCGAAGCCGCCACGCGCGTAGGCGACAGGGACCAGGAATGCCGCCGCCGTTGCGACGCGAAGTCCCGTGAAGGCCACGGGATTGAAGACGTGCGTCGCGTACTTGACGACCACAAAATTGATAGCCCAGATCACCGCCATCGTGAGGAGGAGGAGATCTGTCAGCCCGAAAGATTGGTGCACGGCCGAGTCGGCGACGGCCGGAGAAGGTCCAACTGATTCAGTCATCGCCGAAAGCTAGCCGGGCAAGGCGCGGCGCGGCTACTTTGGTCTCATGCACATTTCTTTCGCCGTCTTCGCCGACGCCGCCAACCTGTCGCAGGAAGGAAAATTGAACGTGCTCGGCGTCTTCGATGCTGTTCAGGTCGCGGGGCTGCCGACGATTCACCCGCGCACACACTTCATCGTCCGCCTCAAGGCCAACGGTGACGATGTGGGCCAACACTCGCTCGCGTTCCGCTGGTTGAGTCCGCACGAGGAAGAGCTATGGTCTTCGACCGGCGAGATGAACGTCGCCCCGGCGGCAAATCCGATGTACGAGGTCGACCTGCCGATCATCGCGGTCGTGGATCTCCCCCTCAACATGGCGGGGCAGTACACGATGCAGGTCGCGCTCGACGGCAAGCCCAGCGCGACGGCGCGGTTGTTCGTTAACGGGCCAACTCAGACACCCCTTGTTGTCGGCGCACCGAGTGGGATGGTCAGTTAAGCAACCCAACA
The DNA here is from genome assembly GCA_017881545.1 of Gemmatimonadaceae bacterium. Taxonomy (GTDB): domain Bacteria; phylum Gemmatimonadota; class Gemmatimonadetes; order Gemmatimonadales; family Gemmatimonadaceae; genus UBA4720. The sequence goes on along the minus strand of JADGQU010000036.1, from coordinate 2,597 downwards.
GTAGAACTAGATTGTTGCTCGCTTAACTGAACTACGCTGCCACCAGGTGCCCGCTGAACGCTGACTGCTTTCTGCTGCCTACGCCGGGACCGATCGTTGTACGGAAGGTGAAAACCAAAGGGTTTTGCCTGTACCATCACGCCACCGTGGCCTGTCAAGATAGTTGCACGTAGCAGACAGCGTTCAGCGGGCGGCAGGCGGCAGTGAGTGCAGCAGTTAGTTCCCCTTCAAGATCCTGCGGCCAAACCGAAACCGTTTAAGCAAGAGATCGGTATACTCGTCTCCGCTAACCAAATCATCGACAGCGTATCCCCCTCTCCCGAGCGCGAGATGCACAACGCGCGTCCCGCCAAGCGAAATAGCGACGTGCGTGATCTTCCCATCCGGCTCGTCTGAAAAAAAGAGGAGATCCGCCGGCCGAAGGTCCTCGACGGACTCGACGGGCGTGCCCGTCTTCGCCTGCATCCACGCATCGCGCGGAACGCTCACACCGTGCAGGTGGAACGAGCTCGACACGAGTCCGGAGCAATCGCACCCCCACGGCGTGAGCCCTCCCCACTCGTAGGACGTGCCCTCGAAGAACGTCATCGCCGAGGCGGTGATCGAGTCGGCCGCGGGCGGAAAAGCGTTGCGCCGCTCCTCGAGTGTCATCGCCAATCCGGCGAACCGCTCCTGACCCTCGGTGACGAGCGCGCCCAGCGGAAGCTTGCGCGTGGCGCCGTGCTCGTCGCGAACGGTGCAGTTGAGCGAGAGTGGACGCGGATCATGCCACCCAGTCTGAGACAACGGCGGAGCCGGCTTTGGCATCGTGACGACGTAGCCCTGATGAATCCATCCGGTGTACGCGTCCGCGCCCTTCACATGGAGCCACAGCCCATTCCGCTCGACGACCTGCGCGATGTGGCCGTGAAGCAGCTGTGATACCTGGGTCGTTTTTACATCGGGCTCGAACAGCATCGGCGCGATCGCCGCGACGGCGGTGACACTCTCGGTCAATGCTCCGGCCAGTCGATCTTGGTTGAATTGGTCGGCGTCAGCGGCGGCTCGGGCCGTTTCGCGTGGCAGGACTTGCAGAGCGTGACTCCGCGAAAGTTGCAAATGATGCAGACGAAGGTTCCGCAATCGGCGCACGGATAACCTTCGGACGCGCGCTCCTCGTTTCCGCAGGAGCGGCACGTCATCACATCTCTTTCGCGAAGATTTTTCGCCATCGAGGCTGCCAGGCTGAACGAATAAAGCAATCGTAAATCCGTTAACTGACGACTCATCAAGGGTTTAGAAACGCCAGTTGCGAAAAAGGTCGAAGCCAAGCTGCGGTGGAGCCTGCGTTGGCTGGACGCTCGGAGCGGGTCCTTGCTGGCATTTCGTGCTGCTGGATCCCGGTTCGATTCCCGCCTGTGCACTATAAACGGAGCTGATCCGGTACTCCAGTTGCAGACCCAGATTTTTGTTGAACGCGCTCTGATTCGTGAAGCAGAGTCCCGTGCTCAAGCCGAGAAACCACCTGCCGCCCAGCTGCTTGCCGAGCACCGCCCGAGTGTTGAGCAGGCTGCTGTAGTAGGAAGTGCTCCCCAGACTTGCCGCCGCCTGATCGGGTGTCGCCGTCTGCAGCTCTACGATATCGAGGACGTTTCTCGGAATTGCGTTGGTAAAAATATTTCCCAGCGCGCGCACCCCCATGCTGGTAGCCACCTGGGCGCCCGCCTGGTCGAGTCCAACCGCCGGCTCACCAGTCACCAGATAGCTCAACAAATCGCTTTCGGAGAGCGGAAGGTTATCCGGGTTTCGGAGCGCGAGCTGGGGCTGTGCGAGCGAGCCCGTAATGTCCACCTCCACCCTGACGTCCTTTCCGTTGACGCTTTTCTGCGGCTGACGCACCGTGTGAATCGCCTTGATGTCCAGCGACGGATTCAAATCCGGAGTCCCGAAGAACCGCAGCGTTCCGCTCTGCACGTCGAAGGTCGGCTGGATGAACGGATCGACGAGATTGAGTCTGTACGTCCCTTTGTCGGCGCTCAACACTCCTTCCAGCGCCAGCCGCGGCGGATCGCTCGGAGTCGGCGGCGCCAGAGTCACGTTGAGCGAGCCACCGAGCTTGATGTTCGCCTCCGACGACCGCAGCCAGACGTCGGAGCCGATGTCCACGGCGACGTTTTCCAGTCTGAGGTTCCGCGCCACAGCCTTCGGCGCGCGCGGCATCAGCTGCCGGTTTGCCGCGAGCAGCGTATCGACCAGGTCCAGGAACTCCGGATCGTTGAGGTCGATGATCCTCTTCTTCACTACGTCGGGGATGTAGATCGTTCCACGCTCGACGCGGACCGTGCCGCGCATCACCGCGTCCTGTGTCGATCCCGTCAGCGTCACCGGCGATCCGGTCGAGATGTCAAGCGCCGCCAAGCCCGGTTTGTCGATCGCGTGGAAGTTCGACGCGTTCGCGACCAGCGAGAATGACGGATTGTCGTAGTGCTCGAAGCTGATAGTGCCCTGGAGGTTCAACACGCCGCGGCGGTCCTTGTTCGTCTCGGCGGACAGCTGCTTGACGTGAACCGTGTCACCCGAGAGCGCGATGTCCGCCTTGATATGGATGAAGCGCGCCC
>JADGQU010000237.1 GCA_017881545.1 Gemmatimonadaceae bacterium | reverse complement strand
AGGATCACGCCCTCGTTCGACTCGAAGCCGTCCATCTCGACCAGCAGCTGATTGAGCGTCTGCTCGCGTTCATCGTGGCCACCGCCGAGTCCCGCGCCCCGGTGGCGCCCCACCGCGTCGATCTCGTCGATGAAGATGATGCACGGCGCATGGGCCTTGCCCTGCTCGAACAGATCGCGCACGCGACTGGCGCCGACACCGACGAACATCTCCACGAAGTCGGAGCCCGACATCGAGAAAAATGGGCGGCCGGCTTCACCCGCGACGGCGCGAGCGAGCAGCGTCTTGCCCGTTCCAGGCGGTCCGACGAGCAGCGCACCCTTCGGCAGGCGTCCGCCGAGCTTGGTGAACTTCTGCGGATCCTTCAGGAATTCGATGATCTCCTGAAGCTCCACCTTCGCTTCGTCGGCGCCGGCAACATCGTCGAAAGTCACCTTGGGAGTGTCGCCGGTGAGCAGCTTCGCCTTGGATTTACCGAAGCTGAACGCCTTTGCTCCGCCGGCCTGCATCGAGCGGAACAGGAAAAACCAGATTCCGAAGATGAGGAGGTACGGGAAGAGGCTGATCAGGATGGTCGTGAACGAAGGACGAGCGTCCTCGGCCTGAATCTGCACGTTGTGCTCGCGCAGGCGGGCGACTTCGTCGCTCGAGTTCTCGGTCGGGAGCAGCACCTTGAACTTCTGAACGAGCCGGCCCTTCACCGGAACCTTCTGCTTGAACTCACCCGTCAGCAGTCGACCGGCCTGGATGGTGACCTTGTCGATGTTGTTGGCCTGTAGCTGCTGATCGTACATCGGAGTGTAGGGAATCTCCGGCGTAGCGTCGGCGCCCTTCCCCGAGAACTGGATGATCGCGACGGGCACGAGTATGACAAAGACCCAGAACGAGAGCTGCTTGGAGACCTTGCTCCAGTTCGTGGGCTTTTTCGGCGTTTTGTTAGGCATTTGTATCGGCATTACATCAGGCTCGCTATGTACGGCAGGTGGCGAAAGTTCTCCGCGTGATCCAACCCATATCCAACCAGAAACTCGTTCGGAGCATCAAAACCAACGAACTTCGCATCGTACTTCAATCCTTCCGCGATGCGTTTGTGCAGAAGGGCGCAGATTTCCAATGATCTTGGCTCCCGCTCCTTCAGTATAGCCATCAGACGATTCAAGGTGCGGCCGGAATCGACGATGTCTTCGACCAAAATAATATCTTTTCCCTTCAGCTCGGTCTCCGGATCGTAAACCAGATTGACTGTACCGCTGGAGACTGTCCCTTCTCCGTAACTCGAAGCAACCAGAAAATCCACCTGAAGAGGACGAGTGATCTGCCTGACGAGGTCACTCAAAAATATGAAGCTGCCCTTGAGCAAACCCAGCACCAGAAGATCGCCGTCCGGATAGGCCCCGCTGATCTCTCTGCCGAGCTCGGTGACGCGTCTCGCGATCTCGCCCTCGTCGAAAGCGACTCGTTTGACGGCTCGACCGGAGAGGCGTGGATCGGCTTTGATCCCGAGCGGCGTGATGGTGCTGCTCATGCCAGGGCCTCCGGTCTTAAGGAGCGCCAGCGGCGCAGCAGCATGTGATCCCGCCGCATCACGATCTCAATCCCCCCGGAGAGCTGAATCGTCCCTCCCGTCGCTCCCTTAATAGTAAACTCCGCGGCGCGTTGAGTTCCTCTGCGGTCCATCACCACGCTCGCGCGTGCCGCCAGGGCCGGCCAGAGAACTCGGAGCGAATCGGCATCGTAGCCCTTGAGGCTGGAACGGCTGATGCGGAGGGCCCCATCCTGTTCTGCTTCGGCCCCGACGGTGCCGGCAAGATCCTCGAGCGATCGCCGCCAAACCGCGGCCTCTCGGGCCAGCGAGAGGAGCTCGTCCGGGAATCCGGGGTTCTGCTTCACGATCGAAGGCAGAATGTCGAGCCGGATGCGGTTGCGCAGGTGCTTGCGGTCGGAGTTCGATGGATCCTGGACGAAGGGCACATTTTTTTGACGAGCATAGCTCGCCAATGTGGCTCGGCTGAGGTTTAGAAACGGCCGCACGATTTCGGATTCCGCGTAGAGGCCGGCAAGTCCGCGCGGGCCGGCATCGCGAAGGATTCGCATGAAGACGGTCTCGACCTGGTCGTCCAGGTTGTGTGCGGTCACGACGTTTGCTTCACGCTTCGATGCGACTTGCTGGAGGAACTGCCAGCGGCCGCGACGCCACTCCTCCTCTCGCGTACCGATGGTCGACGCTCGTCCGGTGACACAAGCGAATCCGGAGCGGAAAGCTTGACGCGCTACCAGCGCCGCCGCGCGCCCCGCGGCTTTGCCCGTACCGTGATCGAACGTGGCGACGACGATCTTCTTGCGGGCGCGCGCGGAAAGTTGGGTCGCCGCCGCGGTGAGCAGCACCATCGAATCGAGGCCGCCCGAGACCGCGAGGATAGCTGGTCCGCCCGTCCCCAGCGCCGCCTCGACAGCGCGCTCTGCCTCAGATGCTTCAACCCGGGCGTAGGTCATGATACTTTTAATCTACCTATTCACGGGGGAGTTTCGCTTGGAAACGCACGGCCCGCTGGGCACGCTGTGGGTATCGCTCGGCCTCATAGCTTTTTACCTCGCGCTCATCTGGCTCAACACCCTGCTCGGCGTGTTTCTCACCCCGTTGTTCATGGTTCCGGGGACGTGGCTGCTCGACTGGCTCAAGCGCAGAAAAGGCGAGTTGAAACCGACCTCCAAGACGTAAACGCTACCAGGGATACAGGGCCTGGTAGTAGGCGCGATTGCGCAGGATCGTGCGCACGTAATCGCGCGTCTCGACGAAGGGAATGCGCTCCGTGAAGACTTCCGGATCGGCCGCGCCCGCCTTGCTCGACCATTTCTCCACCCGTGACTCCCCTGCGTTGTAAGCAGAGAGAACCTTCACCACTTCCGGGTACTTGTGCGCCAGACCGCTCAGGTGAGCGGTTCCAAGCTTGATGTTGACGGCAGGCTGATAGAGAAGATCCGGATCCCACGGGCCGATCCCCTTCGTGTCCGCGACGGCTTTACCAACGGCCGGCATCAGCTGCATGAGGCCTCTCGCTCCGACCGGAGAAGTCGCTAGCGGATTGAAGTTCGATTCCTGCCGGATGAGCGCCGCCACCAGCACGGGATCGAGTCCGTTCTCCTTGCTGCTGGAGATCAGGGTCTCACGCTCCAGTACCGGAAAATAGAGGCGGAAATTCTCGGGACTATGTCCGATCTCGTCGATGGCGCGGCGTCCGAGCGCGATCGAGCGCGATGCCTGATCCGTTCCGGCGAGGGCGTGTGCCGTGGCGATCATGCGCGCGGAATTCCCCATGGCGTCGCGGAACAACCGGTCGTTCTCGAAGCCGGCTTCGACATCCATTCCCACATCCTTGAGCGCCACAACGCGGCTCATGGCCGTATCGACGGCCGGAACCTTCGCGTAGTTCGGCGGTGAACGATCCGGAGCGACGAGTGTTGTGTCGAGCCGCTTGGCGGCCACTACCGCGTAATAGCTGAGCGGCTCCTTGGCGATTATCGAGCGCCATCTCGCTTTGCTGCGCGTCTTGTCGCCGAGCGCGGCATAAGAGCGTCCCGCCCAATAAGTGGCGGCCAGCGCTTCGGTGCTGTTCGAATCGCGCGCGACGAGCGAATCAAACGACGCCGCGGCCGCTTTCCTGTCTCCTTGTATGTACGCGATCATTCCGGCGCGAAAGCGAGCATTGGTCGCGTGCCTGCCGGTGGGAAAGCGCTTGAGCAGCGCAGCGAGAGTTTGTCGCGCGTCCTGGTCGCGGTTGTCGTCGGTGGCGAGGTCGGCGAGGAGCAAAAGTGCCGACGCCGCGCTCGTGTCCTTTGGATACGCGGTTGTGATCGAGCGCAAAGTGGCGCGCCCGACCTCCGTATTTCCGAGCGCGATCTGCGCTCTCGCGCGCTGATACTGCGCGGCGGCGGCGAGCACGGCCGGGGCTCGCACTTTTGCGAGCTGAGTGGCAGCGTCGGCGTATCGTCTCAGCCGATAGAGCACCGCGCCATAGGCGACGTTGTCATCCACGTCGCCGAGTGGCGCACCCAAAGCCTTGGCGTAAGCGGTGGCCGAGCGTTCGGGCACCCCCGATTTGTTCGCCGCGCGCGCGATGACGAGCTCCTCGGACGGCGTAGTGGTTGTGAAGACCTTGTCGAATAGGGCGATCGCCTCGCGCGTGTCCGCCGCGTTGTTGGAACTCGAGATGTATGAGAGCAGCTCGCCACGCGCGGCCATCCTTGATGCTTCGTCCGCAGGGGGGGTTATCCGAAGTCTCAGAGCATCGAGCCGCTGGCCGAGCGCGTTGTAGGCGCGTATTGCGCCGGCGAAATCGCGCGTCCGCTCCCGCGCGATGGCATCGGTGACCCGGATGCGGTCTTTGGCTACGTCTGTTCGAAGCTTGGCATAGTATGTCGCTCGCGCCGAGCTGTCGCCGGTGACTCCGGCCGCTCTCAGGTATAGCCAATCGGAGAGTTGCGGGAGCTTCTGCGCGGCCTCCTCGTACGCGGCGCGCGCGGCATCGAGACTGTCCGCGCGGTCGAGCTCACGGGCGCGCAGCACGAGCGCACGGGCGTCCGTGGGAAGCACGTGCCGCGTTGTGTCACCAGCGAGGACGGCGGTGGAATCTCTCTGGGTCGGTTTTGGATTCTGACAGGCTGTCGACGAAAGGATGAACGCGACGAGCGGTAGTATGATCGGAGCTAACGCCAACGTGTGTGATCTCCATCAAGAATTTTGTTCGCTTCCTCGGGTCCCCAGCTGCCCGCCGGATAC
>JADGQU010000236.1 GCA_017881545.1 Gemmatimonadaceae bacterium | reverse complement strand
GCCGAATCGCAAGGCGCCCAGCCGCGCATCACGCTCAATGGCAGCTTTCCAGGAATCTTGAGTCGCGATCGAAATTCCTGAACAAAGAGTCCCTCAAACTCGGGCGGAAGCTTGGCTTTCTTATCCCGAGCTTTGACGCTTATCGTCACGACTGCATTGACGGAATCGCTGGCATGCAAGGTGTCGAGACAGCCGACGGTATCGCGAGCGAACCGCGCACCCCGTGATGACTCGGTGTGACCAAATCTCACGGCACCTCCCACGATCAGCGGTGCGATCAGAGCACCGAAGCCCACGAACCTCGGCCACTTCATTCCGGCAGCTTGAACAGAAATCGCTGCCGCATTCTCGTCGCTACCGCACAGTCGCCAAGATGCGCCGGGTGATAGCGCGTCCGACTCAGCGCCTCGAGTACCGACGATATAAAGTCCCGATATGTGCCGGTCAGCAGCTCGATGGATTGCTCGTCAATCGTTCCATCGGAGTTGACGGTGAACGCCATGCTAACGCTGTCCTCAAGGCCGGCAAGGCGTGCGGCGAACGGATAACTCGCTTTGACGCCAGCAGCCGGCATCGACGCGAAGCTGAATGGCCAGTCGTACTGGGGCACCTTTGCCTTGAGCACGAGGCGTACGGCTGGAACCGTGTCGGGAGCCGGCTCCGAAACGAGCCGCACGACGATGGGAATCGATTCGACGTCGCCGAGAGGTGGCAGTGGCCAATAACGCGCCATCGACTGTAGCGCGGCATTCACGCTGTCGGCGAAGTGCGGAGTCTGTGCAACGTCCAACACCTCGATGTCCGTCAGCTTCCCGTCGTTGTGAGCTGTCGCGACGGCCACTATTCCGAGACTGAGCGCTCCACCAACGCATCGCGAACCGAGTGAGTCGCACGGCTCCGAGCCGCTCACGACACTGAGGGGCAAGTTAGCAGGGACCTTGAAACGCAATCGGAACTCTTCGACGAACAGGTCTTCGAACCCAGGTGGCAATGTGTCCGTGAGATCCCGGGCGGCAACGCTCATCTTCACGATAGTCGAGACCGTGTCAGCCGCGAGCAGCGTGTCGAGGCAGCCGATGCTGTCCGCGGACGATCGCCGGGCGGCCCGCCTGGTATTTGCCTGGGGGTTCGTCGCGCATGCGACGGCGAACGCGAGCGCCGCGAGAGTAACTGCTCTGAAACGAGGAAGCACCGCCCAATTGTATCCGGCCACCGGTGCCGTCACTAGAATCCGAGGTACGCCCTCACTCGTGGCTCCATCTTCTCGGGCGTCCAAAAGGGCATCCAGACGAGATTCACGTCCACCTTCTCCACGCCCGGCAGCTTCTTTATCTCCGTCTCGGCGTTGGTCATCAGCTCCGGACCCGACGGGCACGCCGGCGAGGTGAGGGTCATGTCGATCTTGACCGTAGTGCCATCGACCGCGATGGCGTAAACCAACCCCAGGTCCAGGATGTTGAGCTGGAGATCCGGATCCTTCACGCGGCGGAGCGCGAGCTTGACCTGGTCCTCGGACACCACCCCGCTGGTCGCGGGCGGGAGGGCTTCAGTCGGGGCTGGGGCAGTTGCTGATTCGTCGCTCATTCGGAATCCTGGTTGACTACAGAATAATCACCACGTCGACCTCGCCGAAACAAGAGCGGGCGCCCTTTCGGGCGCCCGCTCTCCCTGATCGCGGTTGCGAATCAGGCTGAAATCATCGTGGCCCTATCTGGCCAACATGCCTAGTTGCTCTACTTGGTGCTCTTCTTTGCCGGTGCCTTCTTGCTGGAGGCACTCTTCTTAGCCGAGCTGGCACGGCTCTTCGAGGTCGCGCTGGCGATCGTGTGGTGACGCGACGAACCGTGACGACGTCTCGACGCGCGCGGCGGCGGATTCCAGCCCACTTCGCGGTCGGCGCGGAAGGCCTTGGATCCCGACGCGAGCTTAGGCCCGTCGAGGACGGAGAGTACCGCTGCATCCGACAGGTCAGCGCGGACATCGGAGATGACCTTTGCCGGCCTCAACGCACGCGCCGCGTGCACGCGATTGGTGAGAAGGATGACGAACATCTCTCTCTCGGGATCGATCCACATCGAGGTGCCGGTGAATCCGGTGTGACCGTAAGCGGTCGGTCCGAGGTAGCGGCCCGATCCGTAGTCTCCTTCAGCCGTATCCCAACCAAGCGCCCGGTGACCGAACGACCGTGAGGTGAAGAGCTCGACGGTCGACTTGCTGATGATCTGGACGCCATTGTACTCGCCGCCATTCAGCATCATTTGCGCGAACACGGAGAGATCGGCGGCGGTGCTGAAGAGACCAGCGTGTCCCGCCACACCACCCAGCGCGTAGGCGTTTTCGTCGTGAACTTCGCCCCTCAGCGGGTAGCCGCGGGGAGGGGTGACTTCGGTCGGAGCGATGCGGTAGCGCAACGAATCTGCGGGACGGTACATCGTCTCATTCATCCCCAGGGGCTCGAAAACGCGGCGGGTCAGGAACTTGTCTAGCGGCTCGCCCGAGACCACTTCGACCAGCAGTCCAAGGACGTCGGCGCCGAGATCGGAGTAGATGTACTGGGCGCCGGGACGGCCCTCCAGCGGGGTGCTCAGCACCAGTGCGCGGGCTTCCAGAGGCGTCTGGGCAATGCGCCAGATATCCCTGCCTGCCGGGAGGCCGGAGGTGTGGGTCAGGAGCTCGCGGATGGTGACCTTGTCCTTGTCGCCGCCGCCGAATGTGGGGATGTAGTTAACGACGGGGTCGTCGAGCCCGATCTTCTTTTCGTCGTAGAGTATCATGATCGCCGTAGTGGTGCCGACGACCTTGCTCAGGGATGCCACGTCGTAGATCGTGCGCTGGGCATCGACCAACGTGCTGTTCTCGCTCCAGGAGAGCTTGCCGAAGCCCTTCTCGAACACGGCCGCTCCCTTTCTGCCCACGATGACCGAGGCCCCGGGGTAGCCGCCAGCCTTGATTCCGCGCTCGACTACACGCTCGATCGCGTTGAGGCGGGTGCTGGACATGCCGACCTCTGTCGGTGACTTAACCGGCAGGCCATCGCCCGCTCGCGTCAGTGTGAGGGCGGTGAGAATGACTCTTAGCAAACTCTAACTCCTTGAACTACTGTTATTTATACGGTTCGCGAAGGCGGAAAGTTCCGACCCGGCCGGGTTGTGACCTGCTGCTTCGCGGATAGGCGAGGCGTACGGTTGCAAACGATTGCTTAGAGGGAAAGTCACCGGTTTTCGAGGAAACTATAGGCTCAAGTGCAGTGACTAATCAAGAGTCCGAGATGCCATTCGATCAACTCGACCTCAAGCGCGCGATAGACGGCGACGAGAGGGCGATGCAGCGGCTTTGGTCGCAGCATTCGCCTCACATTGACGCCGTCGTTCGCAGGTTATGCGACGATGCCGAACTGGCCGCCGACATCTCGCAGGAGGTCTGGATGCAGATCTTCCGGGCACTCCCCAGTTATCGGGGCGACTCGCAGTTTGGAACGTGGGCCCACCGGATAGCGGTGAACCGCACTCTGAATGCACTACGCAAAATCCGGCGCATCGCGAAACTGGAGGTGGACATCGAGGACGATTCCGCGATGACCGAGCAGGATAGCGACCGGACTTTCATGGCGGAATCGATCGAGCAGGCCATGACCAAGCTGTCGCCCGGGGCCAGGGCGGTGTTCGTGCTGCATGACATCGAAGGTTACACGCATGGCGAGATCGGAGAGGAGCTCGGGATCACGTCGGGTGGATCGAAATCGCAATTGTTCAAGGCGCGGGCGAAGCTGCGGAAGCTGCTCGCGCATCTAATGGATGAATCATCAACCGTAGTTAAGGGGAAAGGACATGTCGCACCTGTCTGAAGAGCAGCTGGATCAGATCATTGCCGAGGAGCGGTCGCGCGAGCAGGCGCCGCTCAACGAGTGGCGCACGATCGCCGCGCGGGCCCGCGAGGAAGGACTCATTCGCGAATCGGAGTCGTCGCGATGGTGGGCCTCCAGCCAGCCATGGCTGCAGTCGGCCGCGGCCGTACTGCTTCTCGTCGGCGGAATCGCGATTGGGCGGACGACGATAGCGTTGCCGAGCGCAATCGAAGGCCCGGCGGTCACCTCGACGCCGCCAGCTTCGACGGCTTCGACTGCCGCCGCCAGCGGGTCGTCCGGATCGGTTTCGGGCAATGCGACCTTCGCATCCGTGGACGACGCATCGGCGGCGCTCAATCGGGCAGTGGACGCTTATCAGCGCGCGTCGGTGTTCCTCGCCGCCAACAATGCGTCAGTGGGGAGCGGTGACAGCCTGGCCATGTACTCGGCGCGGGCCGCGGCACTCGACAAGATCGAGAACGCTACAGTGAGCGCGCTGCAGTCGGCGCCCCACGATCCGGTGCTCAACCAGTACTACCTGGCGACGATGGGCGCGCGCGTGGCAACGCAGCAGATGGTCGCGCGCCCGGTTGTACTGAGGGGGTTCTAGGCCAATGGTTAGCGGGATGAGAATCTCAACGCAGAGAAGCGTTTCGTGGCTCGCATTTGCTTCGATCGCATTTGTCGCTCTCCCTTTCGGAGTGCAAGCGCAGCGAACGCCTACGGCGATGGTGCAGCCGCCAACGGGATGGTTCGGAGTGAGGATCTCGGACCAGGCACTGATCGACGAGCATGGCAACGCGTTCTTTGATTCATACCCGATCGTGACCAGCGTCGACTCCCCCTCGCCGGCGGCGAAAGCGGGTGTTCGGCCAGGCGATGTGCTCCTCTCCTTCAACTCGCACGACATGCGCGGTGGTTCCGTCGAGCTGGTCAAGT